>JAGRAT010000709.1 GCA_020434495.1 Bdellovibrionales bacterium
TGAAAACACAGGCACCGATTGTTGGAACAGGTATGGAGCGTATTGTTGCTAGAGACTCTGGTGCTGCTTTGGTTGCGGTAAACGATGGAGTTGTTGAATCTGTAGACGCAGGAAGGATTGTGGTTCGTGCCCGTAAGAGCAATAAAACTGGCGCGGAAGTTGATATTTACAACTTGATCAAATACCAAAGATCCAACCAAGGAACCTGTATCAACCAACGTGTGTTGGTGAAAAAAGGTGACTCTGTTTCGAAGGGAGACGTTATTGCCGATGGTCCTGCTACTTCTAAAGGGGAGTTGGCATTGGGTCGAAATGCGATTGTGGCCTTCATGCCTTGGAATGGATACAACTTTGAAGATTCTATTTTGCTTTCTGAAAAGCTGGTCCATCAGGATGTATTCACGTCTGTTCACATCGAGTCTTTTGAAGTTCTTTCTAGAGATACCAAATTAGGTAAAGAGGAAATTACAAGAGATATCCCCAATATGAGTGAAGAGGCTTTGGCTGACCTTGATGATTCAGGGATCATTCGCGTAGGTGCTGAGGTTGTTTCAGGTGATGTACTGGTAGGTAAAATTACGCCTAAGGGTGAAACACAACTGAAAAAAAAAAAAAAACTCTTGAGAGCTATTTTTGGTGACAAAGCGGGCGACGTCAAAGATACTTCTTTGCGTGTTCCTCCAGGTGTT
>JAGRAT010000710.1 GCA_020434495.1 Bdellovibrionales bacterium
GCGTACAAAGTCATCAAATACAGATACTCCTGAAATGCGATGCTATGGTGAATGCTTAAAAAATGGATAATACGTTTTCGGCGAATAAAAAGATGAAGCGAGTCCTGATAGCAAATAGAGGCGAGATAGCCCTAAGAGTGAAACGTGCAGCGCTAAAGCTTGGAATTACCCCTGTCATGCTTAGTTCAGAAGCGGATAGGCAGTCTCGGCATGCCGGTGAAGATGTCGAGGTCCTCTGGTTAAAGGGAAGTGCCGCCCAGGAAACGTATCTCAATGCTCAACGGATCGTAGAACTTGCTAAGGAAGCGAAATGTGACGGGGTACACCCAGGATACGGATTTCTCTCCGAAAATGCAGAGTTTGCGGAGCTTGTGACCTCAAACGGGATGAAGTTTATAGGACCGAGCGCAGAGGTTATCGCGCTGATGGGCGATAAGCTTGCCGCTAAGGCTGTTGCCAAGGAGGCGGGTGTTCCGATGGCTTCCTCCGTTGAAGTGAAGGATCCGGCAATTGCGTTGAAGAAGATAGAATCAGAGGTTGGATTTCCTGTCCTTCTTAAGGCGAAAGCCGGAGGTGGTGGAC
Organism: Bdellovibrionales bacterium; assembly: GCA_020434495.1. Lineage (GTDB taxonomy): Bacteria > Bdellovibrionota_C > UBA2361 > UBA2361 > RFPC01 > RFPC01. Next base: position 583 of record JAGRAT010000710.1, read on the forward strand.
GGGGAATGAGGCTAGTGCGGGATGCCAAGCTTTTTCAGTCAGAATGTGAGCGCGCTCAAGCAGAAGCGCTGAAGTACTTTGGAAACGGCACCGTCTT
>JAGRAT010000711.1 GCA_020434495.1 Bdellovibrionales bacterium
CGTGTGATGTTCGAGATCCTGATGCCGTAGAGAAGATGTTTGAAGAACACTGGCCGCTCGATGGGTTAGTGAATAACGCTGCTGGAAACTTCTATGCGTGCTCTGAGGATCTAACGCCGAATGGGTTTAAGACCGTTGTCGATATCGTGCTTCACGGAACATTTCTCTGTTCGCACCAGTTCGGAAGTCGAGCGCTAAAAGATAAGCGCCTAGGAAATATTGTTAATATTGTGACTACCTATGCTCATACTGGTTCGATGTTTGTATTGCCGAGTGCCTGTGCAAAAGCTGGGGTGCTGACGATGACAAAAAGCCTTGGCGTGGAGTGGGCGCCATACGGTATACGCGTGAACGCTATTGCACCTGGTCCGATCCCAACGGAAGGTGCGTGGAAGAGGCTTATTCCTTCCGAGGAGTTAGAGAAGAAGCTTGAGCACTCGATTCCGATGCGACGGTTTGGAACCCAGGAGGAGCTTAGTAACCTCGCGAGTTTTCTCATGTCCGATCTCTCGTCTTACATTACTGCTGAGTGTGTTGCGCTTGATGGTGGTGAAGGGTTGCAGGGGAGTGGCTTTAATTTACTAGATCAGTTTATTCCTCGTGAGCAGTTAAAGGCGATGTTTCAAAAGATGAAGGCAGCAAGAAGCTATACTGCCCGCAAATGAAATTCCCGGTCTC
>JAGRAT010000712.1 GCA_020434495.1 Bdellovibrionales bacterium
GATGATGTCGAGTCCGATCTGGCCAAGTTCCGGGTGTTTTCTGTCCACGTTGAATGCTCCTGGGTACGGTCGTGGCGCAATTATCGCGGAGGGTTTGACGTTGTGGCGGGAGCTTCGTATACTCTTCAACCGCAGCCGGAAACGGCGGCGAATATGAGGCTGTGAACGAGAGTAGTAGACGCGCCTCTTCAGCGAGCCGCCGGTTGGTGCGAGGCGGTGAACATGCGTCGAACTCGCTCGTGAGCCGCAACCGTGAACGAAGGTAGCGGTCGCCGGTTCGCCCCCGATAACGGGCGCTTGAGTGGATCGATGATCACGGGGCTGTAGCTCATCCGGGAGAGCGCAACACTGGCAGTGTTGAGGTAAGGGGTTCGAGTCCCCTCAGCTCCACCACGAGGCATCGATCAATCAGGGTGGTACCGCGGGAACCGCCATCGAAACGGCTTTTCGTCCCTGTTCCAGGGATTGGAGCCGTTTTTTTGTGGGCAGAATTGGAGCAGGAACGATGAGCGAATCCACGGCCACCGAGCGCCAGGCACCCGAACGGTACGAAGCTGCCCCGACGGAAGCGAAATGGCGGGCTCGCTGGAAAGAGACCGATCTCTATCTGGTCGACGACCACGACCCGCGGCCGAAGTGGTTCTCGCTGACGATGTATCCCTATCCGTCGGGC
>JAGRAT010000713.1 GCA_020434495.1 Bdellovibrionales bacterium
CTCAGCGAAGGCGAACTCGTCGTCACAAACGGTGCTTTCAAGATTGATGCCGACCTTCAGCTTCGAGGCAAGCGAAGCATGATGAATCCTGAAGGTGGTTCTGAGATGAAGGGCCACGCTGGACATAATATGTAGGACGAATTTGAGAGCCGAAAATGGAAAATAATAGAACTCTACTTGCAACTATCATTCGCTTTTGCCTCGAAAATAAGCTCGTGGTCTCGCTCTTTGTCCTCTTTGTGCTCGTTTGGGGGATAATGGTAGCTCCTTTTGATTGGGAAACGAAGCTTGTTCCACGTAATCCAGTACCAGTCGATGCCATTCCTGATATCGGAGAAAATCAGCAGATCGTCTTTTCAAAGTGGCCGGGGCGTTCGCCTCAAGATGTGGAGGATCAGATCTCATACCCACTTACCGTTGCACTCTTAGGAATTCCTGGCGTTAAAACCGTTCGAACTTACTCTTACTTTGGATACTCCTCAATTTACGTAATCTTTAAGGAAGACATCGACTTCTATTGGTCTCGTTCAAGAATTCTTGAAAAGTTATCGAGTCTTCCCCAGGGCACATTACCGCCCGAGGTTTCTCCGGCCTTAGGACCGGATGCTACAGCGCTTGGCCAGGTCTACTGGTACACGATCGAAGGAAGAGATAAAGCAGGAA
>JAGRAT010000714.1 GCA_020434495.1 Bdellovibrionales bacterium
TTCAGGGAAATATGGTGCATCCTTACCTGCGACGTCGGGCTGGGCTTGAAAGGGCGCACTACCCCGATGAGCGGGTGCGTGAGGTGTTGGGCAAAACGATGGGAGTCCCGATCTTTCAAGAGCAGGCGATGCGGCTCGTGATTGTGCTCGCGGGATTCTCCCCTGGAGAGGCCGAGCAGCTCCGGCGCGCGATGCAGGCGTGGAAGCGAAATAAATGGCTCATCGCTTCCTTTCGGGATCGTATCGTCGTGGGGATGAAGGCGAAGGGATACACCGAAGAGTTCGCCGATACCTGCGTGAGTCAGATTAAGGGGTTTAGTGAGTATGGTTTTCCGGAATCTCACGCCGCATCGTTTGCCCTCCTCGTGTATGCCTCCGCGTGGATCAAATGCCACTATCCCGGGGAGTTTGCCGCTGCGCTCCTTAATAGTCAGCCGATGGGATTTTACGCCCCGGCGCAGATTATCGGGGATGCAAAGGCGCACGGCGTGATCGTGCACCCCATCGATGTGAATAAGAGCGCATGGGATTGTACGATGGAGGAGGGGGCCGGCGGTGAGGCGGTCCGTCTAGGGTTTCGGTTGATTCGAGGTCTCCACGAGGAGCAGGCGAAGCTCATCGCCACGATGCGAGCCGAAGAGGGGGAGTTTGTCTCGCTAC
>JAGRAT010000715.1 GCA_020434495.1 Bdellovibrionales bacterium
AAAGGAACTTAGATATAATGGGGGGCAGCGACTGATTGCTAATTGACTGAAAAGGCGATTCGCCAGCGAAGCACTAGACACACCCCGCCTGTGGTTTTAGTTCTAAGCGCAGATTTTTAGGTACTCACCCGTCAGCGGGTGAAACCGAACGAGCCTTGGAAGTCGGTGAGGGGGGGGAAGGTGAACGCTGGGAACTTTACCCCTGAGTTCCCAAGCCTGAATCTGAGCGACGCCTCTGAGTAACGAGCAACGAGAAGCCGCCAGTCCTCCAGGAAACCTCTAAGCAGTTTTCCACACTTGGTGTAACAAGCTAGTCGTGGAGAACGGCTCATTTTATGCGGCACTTCGCCGATATGGTTTGAGAGCACAGCGTAGGCGTAGGTTTCGATCCCCAGCAGCTCCTGGTAGCGAGCAAGAATCCCACCAATTGAGCGGGTATTCTTACTGTTTGGCATAATCCACATCTCTCCACGCACCGTGCGCACGGTGATTACCCGATAGATCTCAGGATCTCGATTGCGTAAAGGATTTCCCATAGCTACTAAACTATTCGAAAACTTCCCTAAAAATAGATGGTGGTACTTGGGCAGGAGGTACTGCGGCAGAGGGGACCGGCCATTCGGGTTCGTTGCCATGGTTGGGAT
>JAGRAT010000716.1 GCA_020434495.1 Bdellovibrionales bacterium
GTTCTGTTTGGGGTTTTAAAGAGAGTGTCTATATATGAAACCATGGTAGAAGGAGCGAAGGAGGGGTTTCAGTTAGCTATTACTATTATTCCTTTTTTGGTGGTGGTCTTAGTGGCAGTGGGAATAAGTAAGGCAAGTGGATTGTTTGCTTTGTTCTCTGGATTTATTCAACCCTTTAGCTCTCCTATCGGAATTCCGGCAGAGGCTGTCCCTATGGCCTTAATTAGGCCCTTGTCGGGTACGGGAGCCTTTGCCTTAATGAGTGAGTTGATTATAAAAAGTCCTGACTCTTACCCAGCCTTTGTTGCCTCTGTGATGATGGGGAGTACGGAGACTACTTTTTATGTGTTGTCAGTTTATTTTGGTTCGGTCGGTGTTACCAAGTTTAGGTATGCTGTAATTGCTGGTGTTCTGGCTGATTTAGCGGGAATGTTTAGTGCGGGGATTGTGAGTAGTCTCTGGTACTGATTGTATGTTGAAGGTTATATTTTTACTCATTGTAGTGTCTTGTTTTAGTTCCTATGTTGACCCTCCTTTAGCTCTCTTATTAGGTCTTATTGTAGCCAGCACTACTGGCCATCCTTTTAAAGATTTGAATTCTAAAGTAACGAGTATTCTTTTAAAAACTTCAATAGTTGGAATG
>JAGRAT010000717.1 GCA_020434495.1 Bdellovibrionales bacterium
GCAGCACCGAGCGCCCGTGTTCGAAGCTGCCCGCGCGCGTGACCCCGTAGGTGTGCACGGCCAGGCGCGTCAGCTCGTCGTCCTGCAGGACCTCGGCGATCTGCGCGGGCGTCCACGCGAAGTACTTGCCCTCCTCGCCCTCGCTGTCCGCGTCGGTCGCGGCGTAGAAGGCCCCGCCCGGGTCGCGCATCTCGACGCGCAGGTACTCGAGCGTGTCGCGGGCCACGGGCCAGAGCCAGGCGTCGTCTTGCCACAGCGCGCTCGCCTCGGCGTAGAGCGGGAGCAGCTGCGCGTTGTCATAGAGCATCTTTTCGAAATGCGGCACCCGCCAGTAGCGATCGACGGAGTAGCGGGCGAAGCCGCCGCGCAAGTGATCGTACACGCCGCCGCGCCACATCTTCTCGAGGGTCAGCCGCAGCATCGCGGCCGCGCGGGCGGGCGGGGCGTCGCCGCCGGCGAATTGACATGCTCGTCGGGACATGTTCAAGAACAGCTCGAGCGTCGACGCGCTGGGGAACTTCGGCGCGCGCCCGAGCCCGCCCCAGTCCCAGTCGACGTGGGGCAGCAGGCGCGCGACGCCGGCCGCGAGCCCCTCGGGCCGCGTGAGCGCGACGTCGGGCGGCGCGGCGGCGGCCTCGTCGA
>JAGRAT010000718.1 GCA_020434495.1 Bdellovibrionales bacterium
GCCTTAAAGAAGTGCTAGAAAAGAAAACCGAGAAATCGGCGATACTGCTTCGAGAGTATCTCGGGGAGGTAACACTAGACCCAACGAAGCCTGATATCGGAAAACCGTACTATCAGGCTCGAAGCAAGGTAACCACAGTGCCGCTCCTCAAAGGTGCGGCAAAGGGTTCGAATTCGTTGCAATGGTGGACCCTACCGGGATCGAACCGGTGACCTCAACACTGCCAGTGTTGCGCTCTCCCAGCTGAGCTAAGGGCCCGAGAGAGAAGGTGTGTCTCATTGAGTCAATGAAGCACAAAATATATAATGGGCCGGATCAGCTGGGAGAGCGAAAGCGCGCCTCCTTTTTTGATACGGTACTTACGCACCGTCGCAGCTGAGCTAAGGGCCCGAAGTTGGTTTCGCAAGCTCGCCGTGGCGAGATCGCGAAACTAACGAGTCCGCCGTAGTACTAGCGAAGCCAGACGCAGGCGAGAAAGAGAGTAGAGAACCTTATAGAGAAAGTCAGATAAAGTAAAGTCGTAGATAGCGCACCCAGACTTGCAACTGACCGCTATCTATACTATTTTCCCATACCGATGAGCTTATATTTAAATCATCCCCATAAGCTCTAAACATCGTCGGGCTGTGGCG
>JAGRAT010000071.1 GCA_020434495.1 Bdellovibrionales bacterium
CTTTCGGCTGATTCTACGGGCAGTATTTGTTGCCCCTCCGGGGGACCTCCCGGCAACTTCAGTTGCCTTCGGTATAGTTTACCACAGACTCGTCTAGAGGAGCAGGAGGTATTCTCAGAAAGCTATTGCACCCTCTTAGGAGATATTATCCGAAGGCTTGCTTGATCTGAATACCAAAGCCAATCAGTAGGATCAGGAGGAATCCCATGAACACGAGCGCTACCGGTCCTGTTGCTTCGAGCTCAAGCTTCTTAATCTTCGCTTCAATCTTCGTTTCACGTTGATTCGCAACTGCATCAGCAAGCTCTTGCAACTGCCGCGTAATCTCTCCACCGTGACGAGCTACCTGCGCAAGAGACATAAAAGCGTGCTTCAATTCGGTATGTCCTGAACGGACCCCAAGTTCTGTGAGAGCATCATCAAGCGATATACCAGACTTTACATGGTACTGAGCATATCTCAGGAGCTCAGTCACAACATTGTGGCTATCTCGCTCATCAGCCATCTGCACCACTTTGGCGATACACGGTCCGATATCAAGCGAGCTACTTACCCCAATGGCAATCTGTTCAATTACGAGGGGAAGATAATACAAGATGTCCTCATGACGCCTAAGGATCTTTCGATCAAGAACACTAAATGGCATCTGAAGACCAATCAGCAATCCAAAAATAGCACCAATGAGAATAAACGTGGTTCCGCCATACGAACCGAGAAACATACCTACCGGGGTAGAAACGATGGGAGCAATAATTCGAAACCGCGCAAACGAGGCCTTGTCGTCTTCATCGACCATCCCTGCCTGAAAGAGTTTTTCTTCGATGGTGAGCTGCTTCTTCTTGGCAACATTCTTCTTCGTTTGGGCCTTAATCTGGTCAAAATCAGTTTGATCCATCTCCCGCCCACCGCGGGCAGCAGCAGCGCCGGCTCGTAATCCAACACTAGCGCTCTTCCCCATGAGATTACGCACAGAGGTATCTTCTCTAGGAACAAGAAAGAAATACGCCATCACCCCGAGAGAGCCAAGGGCAAAGACCGCTGCAAGGATGCCAATAATGACCTGTGGTGTCATTAGAAAGCCTCCTTCTCAAACCTAAAGGTAATGGTGAACATATCCAGTCCTATAAATCTCACTACACCCGTATTCTCGTAACCTGGGTAATCCAAAAAATACCAAGACCTACTACCATCATTCCAAACTGCCATACCTGCCATCCATCTTCATCCATGATGGCACCTACTACTGCCTGCGGATAAACGAAATAGAGATACACCTCGAGGAAGGCCAAGATGCCCATAATGAACCAAATAGATCCTCGCTGCATACCAACCGCAGCTCTCGCTGACATTCTAAAATATTGCCGCTTCCGCACCTGCTTCGCTAAACGATCAAGAGTATCAGAGAGCGTTCCTCCGACCCGTCTTGAAAGTAACAGCGCCTGCACGAAAAGTTCGATCTCAGGGTGATAGATATCTTCGCCAAAAGCTCCAATTGACTTATCCTCCGGAACTCCATATCGAAGCCGCATAATCATCATTTCAATCTCTTCACGGACTAGAGCGCCTTCATCCAAGCCGCGTGCGGCCATTTCCAACGCCTGCATCGGGTTCATCCCGGTTTTAAGAAGTCCAACGAGGGAGAGAAGCATCTGAGGATAATCACTATCGAAGGCCCGAAAACGTCGAGCCATAGCGCTCCCAAGTGCCCACCGCATGATGAGCGGGCCAGTACCGAGCGAGAACACCTGAATTCCAACGTTAAAGTATCGGTTAGCAATCCCAAATGCGATCAGACTGAACACAACTTCGAGTATTCGAAAAACCATTGGGGGCATCTTCCACTGGGAATACTTCAGCTTCTTTTCCAGTGTTAGGGCAGCAGAAGTTTTTCTTCGTTTGGGCATCGCTTGCAGCGGATCGCCGCCACGTGCTTGAGAACCTCGCAATCCACCGCCACTGCCAGCCTTGGTAGACATGTTCCGCATCTGGGACTGCAATTCTCCAGCCCCACCACTGCCACTAAACTGGAACAAAAAGAACACACCCAAGCCGGCGCCTATCAGTCCAATGATCAAGACAATGAGTACTGTAATATCCATGGTCGTACCTTCCAGTGTTCTCTACTATCGCGCCCTTTAGCGCGTACGAGCCATCACGAGCCCTTTAGTCTACAGCAGTGCTCAGTGTGATCTCCTGTGGAGAATCTCCCAGATAAATTCCATCTGCAGCTAAAATCTCATCAAACGCACTCGTCCACGAATCCACTCGCCACACCGGATTCTTCCCGGTCTTTACGAGCGTAAACATTGGTCGAACTTGAATAACACCTTCTACGAAGTGTCCTACTTCAATGATTTCACCAACCCTAGGCTTTCCTGTTCCCTTCTCCCGAAAAAGCCAAACAACTGTCTCAATGGCAAGGGCAATCTGTTGCCGAATAATGTCGATAGAAACAGATTTCTGCGCTCGCCCGAGAAGGCTCTCTAGTCGTACAAGTGTTTCGCGAGCATTACGGGCGTGAATAGTCGACATTCCAACGTGACCAGTCTGCGCACTCTCGAGAAACGCTTCTGCCGCATATGGGGTTCTCATCTCTCCAAGGATTACGCGAGTTGGAGTCATTCGAAGAGTCGTTTTAATGTGCTCCTGCAGAGTTACTTCCCCAATCCCTTCAACGTTTGGAGGTCGAGAAACAAGAGAACGGAAATACGGATGTTGAAAGTTAAGCTCCGGGGTGTCCTCTACGGCGATAATGGATTCATCCGGACCGAACTGGGTTGCGAGACATTTAATGAGGGTCGTTTTCCCGGTCCCTGTTTCTCCGGCAACCATCATCGTTGCCATTCCACTTCTCGTTAGGCTCGCCATGTAGTTTACGATAAGGGGAGGAGCCACCTGATAACTAATTAAACCATCCAGAGACACGTCACGGATACGTGGCACCCGAATCGCAAGTAGCGGTCCTCTAGCACCACAAACGCTTTCATGCACTGCACAAATACGGATTCCATTTCCAAGGGCGGCATCAACAGTATGCTGTTGAGTGGATAAAGACTTCCCAAGACGCAGGAGTAATCGATCAATAAAGGAAACGTAAGCTTGGTGATTAGGAAAATGCAATCCTGTCGACTCGCTCACCTTTCCCCGCTGCAACACAACGGTACGCCAATCATAGACGTGAATATCCGTAACTTCTTTGTTATCGATAAGCGGTTGAAGAACCCCCCAACCCATAATGTCTTTTTGGAGGTGAATGATGATATTCGCGCGTTCAATATCATCAAGCGTTTCAGATCGACGACGAAGTACCTTATCGACTGCAGAAACGATGTCCGCTTCGTCGATCTGCTGAGACCCATCCTCGTTTGCTCGCTGCAAATCGAAGTCACTTCCGAGCTCTCTTCGTGCTTCCCGCAAGATCGAGTTTGCGAGCGCAGAAAGTTCCCCTCGAGTACTTGTTCCGGTACCTCCAGCAAAAGTTCCCGAACCTCTATTCAGATCGGTATGTAATGCAGTGCCGGTTGATGAGCGGGTACTCACGAGATTGGTTGAAGAGCTATTTCCAGCTGTCGCTCGAGCAGCAGGCAGTGAAGTACTACTGCCCCCAGATGTCTGCCCCTGGGTCGCCCGTGTTGAAAACAATCCAAGAATTGAATCTTCTTCTGATTCCTTTGTCATGAGCTGACTACCTTCCTAAACCTTTATTCAACCTAGCATGTCCAAACGACCTGGGTGAAAGCTCTAAAACATCTTTAACGAGGACTACCCTACTTATTAGAGCACGCTCGCCTCCGGCTCGATTCCATCTCACAAATAACGTTCTATACTGCCCAGCGATGAATCAAAATCCGGAAAACTCTATTCCGTAATTTCAAGCTCCTCTTCATCATCGTCGCTCTTCCCTCTCCCTCCAGATGGCACGAGCTTCCCATCCACTAGGAGCCACTTCACTCCACCAATGGTAACGGTCCCGTCAACATTCTCCTGCTGCTTCTTCTTCCCACCAGGAAGGAGGTCTCTAATGGTAATCCCCGCTCCACCTTGTGAACGACCAGAATCTTCATCACCTCTTAGAGAGAGAGAAAGCTTACCAGTCGTGGAGGCGAGCTGAATCTTCTTAGCATCTGGTGCGGTAACAAGGAGGGTCACCGTGCTCGGAACAGGAGCCCCATTATTATTCTTGTCACTATTGTTATTTGCAGTTTGTCGCTCGGCAGATAGAACCTTCGCATTCTCAACGATGGTCACTACCCCAGGCGCTCCATTGATTCTAGTAGCCCACTCGACATCAACCTTTGCACCAGGACGGACGAAACCTTCCACGCTTGTTCGAGAGTCTGTTCGAATAGTAACGGCTCTAAAGCCTTCTGGAATTTTGGCTGTAAGGATACTCGTTGGCTTAATTGAGGTGATGTATTCCTTATGAAGAGGCTGTCCTGGCACAATCAACGATCGCGCATAATGACTTCGTATCTCCTCAAAGTCTTTAACGGCTCTCTCAGAAACTCCCACCTGCGGACGAGACTCTTTCCGAAACATACGAGGCTCAAGTGGAGTTCCAGTTATGATCTCTTGGATAGGAACGAGAACCGTCGACATCTTCATCGGCTCCTCTTTCTCGACCACCACGGCTTTCGGTCCTGGCTTACCAGTATTCCCTGATTGAAGGAAAACGAATGCTAGTCCCGCGAACACGAGAAAAAGAACAAATCCTGCAATGATGATTGGTCTGGCGCGATCTCCGCCTCGGGCTGGGTGAATTCCACCAAATTGCCTTGCCATAGGTTCTCCCTTGTAAAAACTCACTACTAGTTGCGTTATTACGAACTAGTTGCAAACCGCTCTCAATTCCATCGAGAGACGCTTATAAAAGGAGATGTTGCCACCTCCACAGATGAAGCGAAGAAGAACAAGCTAGCCAGGACGATCCCTACAGTTTCAAGAATACGTCACCACCTATCGCAAGCGCTGGAAGCTCCGTCGCTATCCTGAGAACGAACAGCGACGTAGCTTCCAAAACACCGATCACACGCACAGTACAAATTATACAGCGGCAATCGATGCAAAGTTTTCGTCTAGAAGTGCGATTAGTCGATCGCGCTTCCCACAGTCGAGAACTTTTCACTAACTGCGCCGCCGAGGAATGAAATTGCAGCAATGCAAACCACGGCGATCAGAGCTACTAGGAGAGCGTACTCAACCAAGCTCGCTCCCTCTTCTCTTTTTTCTTGCTCCAAACTTTTACGATCCATCAACTATTCCTCCTAAAATATCCGAGGAGCAGCCTCCTCTAAATATCGGTTAAGTGCAAGCAATGCTGAATATAGCAGTGTGCAAGAATTTTACTAAAGTCCCAAAATCTTCGCAGACATGAAAATTCCGTGAAAATCCTATGCTTTCTCCTTCGCGAAGAAAACCCCTGCACAAACTACGCCAACATGTTAAGAACCCTCAGGGAAATCAGTTACTGACTTGTTACGACCCTGAGACTGTATGTCACCATGGGACATCGAACCGGAGTCTCGACGCCCAAAAACCCGTTTTAACCAGCTCTCGCCCCCTCCGGAGCCCCCCTGGGTGCTCATCACGTCTGGTGGATTTCCATAGGCCCCAGATCCATCGAGGTCGATTGCCCCGATCTCTCGTGCCACACGCTCCAAGGCGAGGCGGGTTGCCCTCTGCCCTTTACTGTAAAGAGTTCGACCACTTCCTGGCCATAAGGCAGCCTTCGGGTCGTTCGGAATGGGAGGTAAACGCCACGGCATCTCCCCTAAGTTATGAACTGGCTCCAACTCAGCCTTGATCTGTGGTACCCCGAGCAGGTCTCCCGAGTAAGGATTCACCAGGAAAAGAATCCGATCACTCCCTCCAACCAGGGTCTTAACAAAGGTCAGGTAAAGGTCAACGGCCGTCAGACCTAAAATGGTATCATCAATAACTATCAAGACGACATCGGCCGCACGTAACAATCCACCGGTCGCAGGTCCCATGCGTCCCCCGGTATCAGCTATGATCACGTCGAACATCACCCTGGAAAGCTCAACGATTCGCTGAACAATTCCCATCCCATCGGTATGACAGACGAGATCCATAGACTCAGCCATTCGATCCGGGGGCATTAAAACGGAAACATCACTGCTGATCGGAATCAACGCGTCCTTCAAGGACTCCCGACTGATTTCGCGACTACCATTAACCCAAGAGCTGACAACTTTCGCCTCAACTCCGTTCACCGTTAACGAACGGCTAAGGTCTCGAGTCTCTACGTCCAGGTCCCAAAGCAAGCTTCGTCGACCATAAACGCTACACACTTCTCCCAGAGCTGCAGTAATAGAAGTTGCGCCAACGCCCCCCTTCGCATGAGTTACAGCGATAACCTTTCCTTCTCGCGCACGACCTTCTTTTCGAAATTCAGCGTGAATCGCCACTAACTCTTGCAAGAGATCTAATGGACTTGCGCTATCAGGAAAAACTTTACGAACACCAACAGAATGAGCAGCACGAAACGCTCCACCACCGTAAGCCTCGTCAGTAACATAAAGGACGATGTGCAACCAAGGAATAACGGTCATCGCCTGTCGAGCGAGAGCGGTCGCTCGTTCCCCCAAGCCGGAACCAAGAATAAGGACATCAGCTTCCGAAACCCGATCCAAAAAATCGCGGTCATTAACAAGCTTCACCTTGAGGTCAAGCATCTCGATGTCACTCTGATTAAATGACTCAATCCGCTTCGCGCAGTAGGCCTGGGCCTCCGTGGTGACATCAACAATAAGCAGCTTCATTAAAAAACCCTGTAATCTCGGACAATTGCTCTCATGCTACTACACACCAACTGACCTTACAATTCGGGAACAGAGCACTTTCCCCATTCTCTCGCAGAAAGGCCTCTCCGGTAGATGGCGGTCAACGATCAACGAACCGACGCGATCAACTGGCCGGGCAAGCAACTCTGGGAAAAACACCTTGATGAAAAAGAATCCTACGCCTATCCCAATCACCACAGCAACTATCCAAGTGAGGATATCGATCCACAACGATCTGTTGACCGTGTGAACGGACTGAGACAATCGTCTAATTCGTTGATCATCTAAAGCCCCATGACCAACTCGTACTTCACGAGAGTGCATTCGAGGTTGGTTTGGTGTCCAAGAATCCCGTCTTCCCGATAGAACGCTCTGCATTTGCGGTCTATCATCGTAATTATCAAACGCACCGACTGCGCCACTTCTCGGGGATTGAGGAGCAGGAGCAATAAACGATGCGGAAGGACTCTCCATCATTGGAACTCGAGGGGCATCACGAACGGCCACTCTAGATTGAGACTGCGTTCTACTTTGACTGCCCGGCGAAGGAGAATAGCCCTTCGATTTATGGGTCGGCGCCTCCGACAATGGACGCCCACTCTCATAAGCTTTGAGATCATCGTACATCGCCTTCGTGGATTGATAACGCTGCTCTGGATCGCGCGCCATCGCTCGCAAGATAATCGAGTCCAATTCCCTTGGGCAGTCCGGACGCAAACTGCTTGGAGGTTCAGGATCCGTCTTCAACCTCTTCGTCATCGTCGCGTACACACTTTCACCTCGAAAGGGTGACTCCTGCGCTATCATTTCGTAAGCGAGTATCCCCATCGCATATATATCGGAACGCCAATCTACATGGGCATTCAACATGTACTCGGGGCTTACATAATCGATAGTCCCAACGACTCCTCCGTGCTCAGTTAGCTTTGGCCCCGATCCCATTCGAGCAATACCAAAATCGGCAATTTTCACTCGACGCTCTTCGGTAAGGAGAATATTTTCCGGCTTCAGATCTCGGTGAACGATTCCTGCGTCGTGTATAGCCTGCACCCCCAGACACATCTCTTGCAGCAAGCGAACGATCTCTGGAATGGCGAGGGGCTCTTTGTCTTTACCGATCTTCTCGGCGAGATCTCCACCACCAACAAACTCCATGGTGTACGCTACGATATCGCCGTCTCTGAGATACTCGTAGGCACGCACTACGTTTGGATGAGAAACGCCGTAAGAAGCAAAAATTTCATTTCGAAAGCGCGCCGCGGCGGTTTTGTCTTGGGCGACTTCAGGAAATAGCACCTTTACCGCCACCATGTGATCATCAAGCTCATGGTCTCGGCAGGCATACACGAGTCCCATACTGCCTGCTCCGAGACACTTCACTACTTCATACCGACCGCCAAGAACGGTTCCTGGTTGAAGACTTATGAGGTGATCGTCTGCCATTCGCATGCATCAGACCAAACAATATTACGACTAACCGAAACGATATCCTCGAGAGATTTCACGAACTGAATTTCCATCTCGAATTCAGGACATCGCCCGATTAGCACTCGTTAAACCGCCGGTGGACAAAGCACTCATCCACCAGAAACAACCTTTACTTTACTCCTCCTCGTTCGGAACAAGACAAATACTAAACTTCCTGTCCCCAAAGAAAACCGTATCGCCGTGATGCAAAATGCTCTTATCTCCAGAGAGATCTTCTTCTTTGCCCGAATCTCCTCGAATGATTCGAGTACCATACTCCGAGAGTTGATCGAGAATCTGTATCTCTCCGAACTTCGACATACGGATAATCGCATGCATGGATGAAACGGTTTCATTATCAAGGACGAGATAATTTCCCGCTCCAGGAGCTTCAGAGGTAACAATCAATCTCCCCATGCGGAGCTCGAACACCTCACCATTTTCATCGTCGTCATAGGAAACGAGAAATCCTGTGACACGAGAAGGCTTACTCCATATCACTCCCTGACGGATTCGGTAAGCATTCGGTGAAGCTGATTCAGCGACCGGTGCCATACCTGCTGAGGGAGCAGTTCTTGGAACAGGGGATTCAAATCCTCCAGCGACTTCGGCAGCACCACGAGGAGCGACAGGAGCCGTATGTGAACTCCTCCCTCCAAAAGCAGGCTCTACCGGAGCTCTCGTCGCAGGTTCCGGAGCGGCCTGAGGCTCAGCTGCCATATCTTGAGCGAGTCGAGCCCTCACTTCTCCAGTAATCTCAGGGGTGAGCATAACGGTGCGGTTACGGGCTCTTGATGCCTGACCACCACCATTATCAGATTCTCCCGAGGCTCCCTCCTGGAACTTATCTTCTTCAGTTGCCATTACATCCTCCCTTTAAACTCTTACCATCATTACTATTGCCAAAAATGAGAGGAACAGTGCCACCGTTGAGAGTATTCCCAAGGTGACGACAAATCGTATCGCTCCCACGAAGTCAAAACTTTGCGATTCCATTATCATCTGCGCAGTGCTGGTACGAATTATCTCCTCTGTTGAGTATCCGCTCGGAGCTTCCGTCCGAAGCTGCCCGCTAAGCGGAATAACCACCAAGGTGATGTTATCATAACCACCACGCTCTTTTGCGAGCTCCACCAGCTGAACACACGCCTTACTTGGAGTAGCGTTCGATACGATGCTCGCAATCTCTCCCTCGTCAACAAGGCTGTACAAACCATCAGTGCAGAGTAACAAAATATCTTTCGGCTCGTTCTCTTCAACTTCCCAAATCCAGTACTGACTGAGATCAACTTCAAGTCCTGGCTCGGCACCAATACAACGCGTCAGGATGTGCGCCTGCGGATGGGACAACGCCTCTTCCGGCCGTATCTGCCCACTATCAACGAGCTCTTGCACGTAAGTGTGATCCACCGTCAACTGTTGAATAGCACCATCTCGAATGAGGTACACCCGAGAGTCCCCGACATTGGCAAACGCAACTTCCGAGCCGAAGAACTGAACCGCTGTGGCAGTTGTTCCCATCTGCGCAAAGGCTTGGTTCTGGCGCCGGAGCACAATAATCCGGTTTGCCTCTATCACAGCGCTTTTGAGTGCTGCCATTGGAGGCCGAGGTGGCAGATTCTCAAGATCTCGACGTATCGCATCTATCGCGAGTTGGGCCGCAAGCTCCCCTCCGGTCTGGCCTCCCATACCGTCACATACGAGCCAGGTAGTTCCAGAATTCGACTCCACGGCAGCGTAGCGATCCTCATTCAGGTCACGTTCACATCCCGTATCGGTGATCGCAGCTGGCTCAAGATGAGAAGAGCCTGATCGGTGTGTATCACCTTCCATACTACTTCGGCCCTCTGAATCCTCGAGAAACATGACTAACTAACCCTCTCACGTAAGAAATCCCAACTTGCCTAATCAGCCCAAACGAACTGGTCCAGTGACGCAAGACAAAGCGTCCCGTATATATGATTCAACGATTGGAATATACGGTCCACCTTTTGATGTTTACGGCAAGTACTAGCGATTTCTAAAGAAATGGTGTTTCAGATAGGTCAATTTCGGGAGCTTGGGGAAACGGGGTTTCCAATTAAATGGGCTTTATTCGGGCTTCCGGATCTCAAAATATCCCAAACTCAGATCTTCCACGATTCGACTTTCATAACCCTGCTTTAAGAGCCAACTCGTCATCTCAAGCCATCCAGCCTGGTCCAGCTGGTAGGCTTCAGAGGGATCCCCTCTATGTGCTTTGAGAGGAAAACCCGCTTCAAGCCAACGATTGCGGAGGTTCTGAAATCTCCCTCCAACCTCTTTTCTCAACTGGGAAAGTGATGCGATTTGAATCCAATCTCCAGTACCTGAGAGCGCGTTCGATCCCTCCCCATCAGGCGCAGAAAAACCCTCTTCGTGAAGAAGCTGAACAAGAGCGGTCACCCAGAACTCACGTCGTTCATCGAATACCGCTCGGAGCACCGACTCAAACTTCTTCTCGAGATACTCCCCTACCGCAGCTCGAATCTTCGATTCTTCACCTCGTTCCGAAATCATCTCATTCTCCACAATTCCTGTTCATCCGAGAGGCCTCCGCTCGCGCCTGCATCAACTCAGGGTTTTGCTATAAGATGATAAGAGCCCTTGAATGGATTGGACAAGCACCTGTTGGCTTACCGGCTTCGAGAGAAACTTGAGGGAAAATTGAGAATAAATCTTCTCTATCTGCTTAAACTCATGGGCATCCTCACCACTTATAACGAGGACAGGAAAATCGCAAAGGTGCCGCTCAACGAGCTGAGACAAGAGCTCCTTCCCTGACCCATCAACAAGTTGGAGATCCATAACCAGTAAATGAGGTGCGCCATGTTCCTCAATACACGTCAAAGCAGACTCTATTGACGGCGAGGTCTCATAATCCATCTGCAATGCACCAGCAATTCTCGAATAAAGATTGAGTATCTGTTGATTGTCGTCAACAAATAGAATTCTTCTCTTTCCTGTAGAAATCGCCTTCGCTTCACGTCGAACAATTGGCAAACGCAATCGGAACGATCGAATCCCCCCCTCTCCTTGAGGGCTCCCGTCTACCTGCAAAAATGAGAGTTTTGAGGTAATCAAATGGAGGGCGCTTATCACCTGCCGCTCAACCGAGCTCAAACGACGAAAAGCTCCTGACCGCATCCGCTGCTCGCTCACCTCAGGGTTAACTCCAGCAAAAGCCAACTCAAAAATTTCACCATCATAGCGAGACTTCAGCTCATATTGCATCCCGCCAACTTGCTGCACCGCAATAACTCTCATGAGTGTTCGCGCAATGAGCAACACTATTGCCTCATCTTCTCGAAACACCTCGTTATCTTTAACGGTTGCAAGATCTAAGTGAATTGGCACCGCGTAACGACGCGACAACGCATTTGCATAACGTTGCAATGAGTACTGAAAGCTGAGGAGGGAAGAATCGCTATTTCCGCTCTGTTGCAAGAGCACATCAAGCTCTCGGGCCAAGCGAAAATCAGAGACTTCGGCAGCAAGGGCATGGAGAGAATCTGCAAACTCATGCTTCCCATCACCTCTCAGATCGTCGCCGGACATCGCGGCGCTGAGCTCTTGAGTCACATTGTTTACAAGATGAATAATATGATTCAGGTCTGCACGCTGCTCATCGAGAAGGGCTGAAGTCTCCCGATATCGGGTGGATCCCTGCTCTCGAGACTGCGAATGCTGGAGTCCATGTGAGACAACGAGGAAATACAACAACCCCAACCGAAAACCGTACGATCTCCCCAGAGAGTCGAAGACCGGTCCCATCGGGAAGAAGATCCGCACGCGCTTTTGCGACGAGGGAGATCCAATGGTGTAAAACGCGACTGCTCCCGCCCCAAGACCAAAAACCTCCCGAATTCGAAGGGAGAACTCGTAGCCGAGTGCGGTCGGTCGGATGATTCCCGCTTCACCCTCGAGGCGAAGAACCTCCGGGGCAATTTCAGAGATGGGAGTGTGATGCGAGGCTACCCACGAGCGCTTTAGCCGATGACAGAACAACGAAGGATCCCCCTCTTGCGCTACGCCAAACCTGTTCACCCGAAAAATGAGGTGAAGCCCCTCAAGCATGAGACTTCGAAGCAGCGGATCACTCAGATCATCGCGCAATCTCAATAAACAGAGAGAACCTGCAGAAACGAGGTTCTCCATTCCGAGCGACACACTATTTCGGTAAGCAAGAACACCGACAAGGATCAACGAAACCCCGGAAATTGCCTGCCCCCAATACAGGAGGATACCGACAGAAGAGGCGACTATGATCGTGAAAGCGTAGTCTTGAGGAGCGCTCACCGTGGGAATAAGTCCAAGAGTGGCGACTAACGCAAAGAGGATTAAAACCTGACTGCTACTACTCAACCCCACAGTTGCGAGCAACCCGATCCACCAGCCGAAGACTATCAGAGAGAACA
>JAGRAT010000719.1 GCA_020434495.1 Bdellovibrionales bacterium
GTCCTTCGACCCCGACATGAACTGGATGAAGACGTCTTCGAGGCTGGTTTCTCCGTGTTCGACAGTAATGCCATCATGTGCCCGAATGTCCTCGAGCGTGGCAGCAAGCGCGGTCTTGTCCGAGCCCACCACATGCAGCGTCGCTCCGAAGGCGGCCACCTGTTCGACGCCCGGCTTGCCCCTGAGGTCACCAGCAATCTCGTTCAGCTTCGGCCCGCTGACCACATAGGTCGTGAGGCCGGCATTTCGTATCACTTCCTCGACTGTTCCCGTCGCCAGCATCCTGCCATAGGAGATGTAGCTGATACGATGGCAGCGCTCCGCTTCATCCATGTAATGGGTTGAGACCAGAACCGTCAGTCCGCTGCGGGCAAGCCGATGGATTTCATCCCAGAAATCGCGCCGTGCCTTGGGGTCCACACCAGCGGTGGGCTCATCGAGCAGGAGCAGCTTCGGCTTGTGCATGATGCAGGCCGCCAGTGCCAGTCTCTGCTTCCAGCCCCCCGAAAGTGTTCCCGCCAGCTGATTGCGACGCGACGCCAGACCGAGGTCTTCCAGCGTGCGATCGACATGCAGCTTCGCTGGCTTCAACTGATAGAGTCGGGCGACGAACATCAG
>JAGRAT010000720.1 GCA_020434495.1 Bdellovibrionales bacterium
ATGCATAGAGAGCGCAAAACTTGCCTGATTCGCTCGATGTCGCCCACCAACCCCGGGTCGAATTTCTGCGCTCTGCCAGCCCCGTCATCGCGAATGCCAATCACCAAGTACCCACCTCCGCCATTCGCTAGCGAGGCGATATCGCACAGGGCTTCGAATTTGCTTTCGTCCTCCTTCAGATTAACCGTGACTTTGTATTCGATATGTTGGCGCTCGCGGACATGGTTGCTGACGAGAGAGAGTATCTCCGTATCGTCAATATCGGTGAGTGGTCGAGCTTCAAATATCATTTCGACGAGCGGCTTAACGGTGAGTTTAACAGGTTTCGAGCCGCAGGCGAGAAACTCTGTTAAAACGTTTTGTTATGCCCGTGTGTCGCTTACCTTTGAATTTTACTTCTTCGCACCGGGTCCCCCGCTTTGTTTTTTAATTGTCTCAGAATTTCTGCACCCGCCGATATTGCAGCATCCCGGTTCTCCGGCATATAGTCTGCATCTCTAAGGTAACGCAGATGCATTGTGATGGCTGAATTATGCATCCCCTTCACTGCACCGTCCGGATCGATTATTATCTTGTAGGCTGTTCCTTTATGGGGATCATGCG
>JAGRAT010000721.1 GCA_020434495.1 Bdellovibrionales bacterium
GTTGCCGTCTCAAAGTGTATCGCACTAAAAATCTGGCCGTCAGTAGTACGTAAAGTCGAGGCGACTTCCTGAGCACCCTCAATGTACAACCGGTTGGCAGTTGCTACCGCTTCCCCAAGCAGCGCCAAATCTTCTTCTCTTGTATTCGTGTAATGCATAATTTACAGGTAAAATACAACGGTATAGGTGAGAGGGCGAATCAGCGCAAGCTGAGGAGCTCCCGCTCAAATTGATTTTTATATCGCCATGCCTGAATTTAGTCACGAGGTTTAGATTTCGATCTTTCGGCATCCCTAAACTTCGTCCTTAATACTTCCCCAATCCCACCTGGAACAGGCCTGCCAAATGGGTTTTCTCGGTGCGGGCTCGGTTCTTCTACTACCTCTCCCTCTTCGTTTACATCGAGTGTTGACCGACCGGGGCTCGATGAAACCAGTGCCAATTCCAAAAGATCTGGAACATCTTGGGTGGCAGGAGCGTCACCTTCTCCTGGTTGCTGCTTTACCTTTTTGTCATGAGAAATTGTCATATGCCTTTCACCAACAAAGATCCTTAGTAGCGTTATGGATTCTTCTCAATGTATCTCACCTGACC
>JAGRAT010000722.1 GCA_020434495.1 Bdellovibrionales bacterium
CCGGCGAGCGTTGACAGGACACGTCACGGAGGAGATGCAGCGGAAGTACTCCACGGTCGGGCTCGACGAAAAACGTGATGCGGTCGCGAAGGTCATCCGCATGTTTCCCCTCGCTTCTTCGCCGTCAGGTGGGAGTGGAGGTGGGAGTGAGCGGGTTGTAAACGCCCCGAAACGGGTTCGACCGGCCGAGGAGGAACCCTGGCCGGTCGAAGTTTCGCGCGCTTAGGTTGGAGCGGGGTACGAGATTCGAACTCGCGACCTTCAGCTTGGGAAGCTGACACTCTACCGCTGAGTTAACCCCGCTGAACGGAAGGAGGATGAGCGGAGGCGGGCGGGCTGTCAAGGGGACGGAGGGGGGTGGAGAGGGCCGGTGAGCGGGCCAGCCAGGCCGGTCCCGGGGCGGTCCGGCACCGTGCGGCGGGCCGGCGGAACCCGGCCCGGCCGCTTGCTGGCGCCGGTGCTCCCGCCTACGGTCGGCTCGAAAGGGGGATGCCATGGCTACCAATGCGATCTTTTTCGGATGGGCGAGCTCGATTCCGGGCCGCGAGGCGATGTCGGCCGAGCACTTCGGGCAGTTCACGCAGTTCCTGA
>JAGRAT010000723.1 GCA_020434495.1 Bdellovibrionales bacterium
GAACGATCCTCATCTTTCTTTACTTGGGACAAATGAGCATCCGGGAGATTATAGAAGTAGTGGCTGTACAGCGTGCCACTCGATATACGCTAACGATAGGGATGAACGCCACTCCGGCCCTTACGCAAAATTTGGTCACGAAGGTAAAACTCAGACCAAAGATCCGACTATTCCGAAGGGCGAGGAAGGGCATCCGCTCAAACATGTTTTCTCAAGGGCAATACCTACGAGTCAGTGTATGGTTTGTCACATGCATCAACCAAATATGTTTGTGAATAGTTTTCTGGGTTATACGATGTGGGATTATGAATCCGATGCTCCGTCGATGTGGCCAGAGAAGCAAAAGCATCCGACCGATGAAGAAAAGTGGAAGTCTTTTGACCATAATCCAGAAGAGGCTGCTGCTCATGGAAAGTGGACCGACATAGAGTTTTTAAAGAAGGTTAGTGAGTTGAATCCAAATCTCAAAAACACCCAGTTCGCGGATTATCACGGACATGGATGGAATTTTAGAGCGGTATTTAAAAAAGATCGTAAGGGCCATCTGCTAGACGAAGATGGAAAAATAATCTCGCCCGAAGATCCAG
>JAGRAT010000724.1 GCA_020434495.1 Bdellovibrionales bacterium
CTTCACTTTTCAAAAGGAAATTCGAGCGAAGAGTGACTCTCCGATTTCGGGAAAAACATTTGTTCTCACTGGGGCCCTGTCAGTCTCCCGAGACGAAGTGAAGCGGGAGATAGAATCCCTCGGTGGGAAGGTTTCTTCTTCTGTCAGTAGTAAGACTGACTACCTCGTAGCAGGAGAAGACGCAGGCTCCAAGTTGGAAAAAGCCAATAAATTAGGCGTGTTGGTTCTCTCCGAAGAAGAGTATCGGGCGCTCCTCGGGTAGCTCGATGCCGTCTCTTATGAGCGATCTTTTAGTACGTTTGTTGACTGTTTGATTTGTGTTAGCTTTAGGCAAGTAAAGCCCAGCGGGTGTGGTAGGGGCTTAAGTCGCAGTAAGAATCCCAGCGGTATCTCCCCGGGGGAGTGTTTCAGCTGGCAAGCGCTTAGCAGGATTTATGACCCAAAGAGCTCTAGCATCCCCAGCTCTGGTAACATCTCAGGCAACATCTTTAGCGCGGGCAAGTTTAGCGCGGGCAAGGACTCCAGCCCCCTCGAACTCAGAGCTCCCTTCGCTAGATACTTCATTTCACCCCTTGGATTCTGCCTC
>JAGRAT010000725.1 GCA_020434495.1 Bdellovibrionales bacterium
TGAGCCTTAAATTTAACATCATCGTGGCCTTCCTCTCCCTCGTGAGCGGCCCATTTCTCATGGGCTTCCTCCTCAATCGGGCTGTTGAGCGAAGGTTTAAGGCGTTCGACCAAGATTATCCCCAGTTCCTGCTCTCGCTTGTCGGACTTTTGAAAACCGGTATGAACGCGATGGCTGCACTGGAAGCGGCGGCGAACGGTCTGGAGCAGGGCTCGTTGGTGCGGAGTGAAGTTGAAATAATGATGGAACGTCTCCGTTTCGGAGTCTCGGAAGATCGCTCGATCGGTTCTTTCGGGGAGGATATCTATCACCCTGAGATCGAACTTTTCGTGCAGGCGCTTCTTCTAAGTCGGCGCGTCGGCGGTACGCTCTCCGATACCCTTGAGCGGCTCGCAAAGCAGGTACGTAAACGACAGTATTTCCGTATGGCCGCGCAGGCCGCGGTTGGAATGCAACGCGGCTCGATCTGGTTCATCATCGCTATTCTGTGCGCCCTTGAAGCGTATCTTTATGTCGCGTATCCCCGTGCGGTTACGGATGCGATCAACGACGACGTGGGCTGGGTCGTGTGGCAGTTTGGACTGG
>JAGRAT010000726.1 GCA_020434495.1 Bdellovibrionales bacterium
TATCAGCTGATGACTCAGATGCTCGGCGGTTTCTTGCTCGGTACCTCAAGAAGTCCCCGGTAATGAATCCACGCCTTGAGCTGATAGAATCAGACGTAGAACCAGTCGTCCGCGTTCACAAGTTTACTGATGACGGCTCTCAGACGCGAGACTTTGACCCGTTGTCTTTTCTCGCAGAGCTCTCGCAGCACATCCCGGACATGTGGGAGCAAACCACTCGGTACGTTGGTGTCTATAGTGCACGCACTCGCGGTGCCAACCGAGTACCGATGGATTTCCGGGGACCGCTCCCTGAAATAGATCCCCCAGAGAGACCCTCTACGAATTGGGCAGCTTCCATGAAACGCGTATTCGAGATAAACGGTCCACCTAAAGGTGTCCCACGTCGCCTTAGGTCATTCCAATACATGAATTACGGTGGGCGAGATTAGGCTTTCAATTTATCGAGAATCCAAGGGTTAATGTCCCCTTAGAGTGCCGGGACTCACTGCGTTCGCTCCCCCTGCGGGCCCAAATGTGGCGCTACCATGAAAATCAGAGCTTTCATTCAAGAACAATCGGAAATAAAGCGGCTCTGTGAG
>JAGRAT010000727.1 GCA_020434495.1 Bdellovibrionales bacterium
AGGGAGTATGACAAGAGTACTAGTGCGGGACTTATTGAACCACCCTTCACTTTGGAGGATTACCGTGCCTATGTCACCACTCGAATAACTCCAGAGGTTCTCGATTTCCTCGGCGCTGAGAGTAGAATTGGTACCGAAAGAGTTCGGGCAGTTTCGGGGCTGCTTCAAACAGACGTCGAAGATAGACTGATTCTGAAATCAGATTATTTGTTCGAGCGAGAGGAGTTCTAAACGTTTGAGGCCTCTGCTAGTAATCTCGCTTTTGACTCTTTTGTCATCTGGCTTTTGAACCAAATTTTGTCTCTTTTGAATGAGGCAACAGGGACCGGCAGTCTCTCTCCTGTGATGTCACCAAAAGAATCCGAAGTAGGAGATGAAATGAATGCTTTACAACAGCACCCTGTACCCGATCCAAATGAACTGCTCGGCAAATTGATTGGGCGATATGATGCAGGACAAATTGAGTCCTCAGCGCTAGTAGTCGAAAGCCCTTCGACCCTGAGATTGTTTTGTGAATTTTTGAATTCTGAATACGAACTGGAGCGGTGGGTGATCTTCT
>JAGRAT010000728.1 GCA_020434495.1 Bdellovibrionales bacterium
TGCTCGGCTGTGTCAGCGAACCAGTTCGGTCAGGTTCGTGTTTTCTGAATTGCGCTCCCCAAAGTTCCCCCACCTCGATGCTTGATGTGGTTTCAATATGGGTCATTCAGCGTTCCTTTCTGAGAATTCGGCCAAAGCGTCATTTGCCCGGATCGAACAGAGGCCCAAATGAACTCTCTACCGGACGCCCTATCGCCAGTATCGTAGCAGACCGAACATTCGCTTTGCAAAAAAAACTACATTTATAATGTATCTTTATAATAGGGAAGCTCTGAATAAGCCCCAAGTATCTGAAGTTGGGGGGCGCTGACGATTACGCAGAGGATTGACGTCAGACGTGAACGCCTGCGACGAGCTCAGGCCGAGTCCCTGCGACGAGCTCAGGTCGAGTCCCTGCGACGAGCTCAGGTCGAGTCGTCCACGGCGATCGGTTTACGTTTTACCGTAAGCGTTAGACATCATTGTCATCGAGGCTTGAGGGTGAGTTTTGAAAGCATCTGCACGATTCGAAGGATAAGAGTTCTGTTGTTTTCTAGAGCGCTTCTCGAAAGTTAT
>JAGRAT010000072.1 GCA_020434495.1 Bdellovibrionales bacterium
CTCCTGCTATAGCAGCCCTCAATAGAACCCGCCGCTTCGCGGCAATTTCTTTTGAGAACTGCTTTAATCGGCGGCCGAACGCATTTTAAGCGCTGGCGCTATTGCCGCCAACGCAGCAATAGCAGGCAGAAGAAGCTGTTCAGGAGCGGAGCGCCGAACTCCATCGAAGCCTATTCGCTGGAGCTCGCTGTTTCCTCTGGGGCCCCAGTCTCTTCGGAAGAATCCGCCTCTTCTGAAGAGTTACTGCTCGTCGATGTTTCGGCCTTCTCTTCTTTCTTTTCGACTAGTGATGCACGAGTTGTGTCCTTAAATTTGTTTACCTGAAATCCGGCAACTTTCAAATAGAAGGGCTTGTTAGAAACTTTCAAGACGAAGTGAGTTTCCTCTTTTACTTCTCCAAGTGAGTATGTACTTTTCGTGCCATCTTTCAGTGTTACGGAAAATACTAGAGCTGGTTCCTTTAAGTTGTACTCTTCCTTTTCTTCCGTCCCCAATACGTCGAGAAAGCTCATCTGGGTAGTTGCAGAAACTAAGGTAGAAAACTCAGAATCAACTATCTGCTCGTCATCGGCGAGGCCATCCAAGGTGAGGGTGTCGGTTTCAGAGTTCCGCTTCAGCAGTATGTCCTTGTACTCGATCCCCTGAACGCTCTCACGATCGATTTTTACATAATCCCGATTGATCCAGGTGTTGCCTTTGCCCCGAAGTTCAAAGCTGCTGAAGTCGATTGCATAGGAAAAATCACTTCCCTTGGTTCGTACATGCGCCTTCTTGAAGGCTGGAGAGCTACCCACGTAAAGAGTGTCCAGTACTTTTTCTCCATTCTTAAATTCGACTTTGGTTTGAAAGGAGTCATCACTTACTTCGAATCTCTTTGCAGCGCTCGCCGAAGAGCCGACTGGATAGGGCCGTTTGACGTTGAAGAGGACATTTCGAAACACATCGAGCTTCTCCTCGGACACTGGGAAAGAAAAGTGGCTTGCAATAACCCAATTTCCATCGTCTTTCGTGAGACTTTCAATACGTTCCGGCTGATCCTTCTCATGAACGGTGATGTTGATTGTGGTGAGATCATCTAGAGAGAGATTGAGCAGTGGCTCCTCAGCTTTGAATGCTTCTAGTCGTTCTCCCCCGGTCAAGAGGAGGACGGAAGCGAGGATCTGAGCAAGGAGAACGATGGCAAGAATTTTGACGTTCGACTTCATGGTAAACCTCCGTAATCTTAAATCGACTCAACGAGCGCTTTATGCTGCGCAATTTTTTGACTGTGTAGCACTCGGTAAACCCCAAACACGAGAAGCAGCAAGAAAAGTGCCGCGGCGTAATTGGTGTACTCCCAAGTAATCTGCTCCTTCCGTTCAAGAGGGAAGAGCGTTCGTGAGAAGTGCCCTCGGCCACGTATAGTAAGAAGTCCACGATCTTCCAACGACCAGTCGACCGTATTTTGGAGGAGTTGTAGAGAGTTTAAGTAGCGCGAGGTTCCCCCGGAGGCGGAGATCTGAATCGTCTGATCGGTTAAGAATTCGTTTGAGGCAAAGAGGATTATTCGAGCAGACTCCGGACTTTTCTCGATCACGGCTGAAACAGGATTCTCTTCTTTTTTCTCTTCTTCAGATCCTTCGGCTGGTGCTTTATCTGCAGCCGCTTCAGCTGCCTTTAGGAGCGGAGATTCCTTCCCGGCAAAACTTGAGGAAAAGCTCCCTTCGACGACTACGCCAAGGACACTTTGATTCGGTGTTTTCTGCAGAAATCCAAGGGGTCCCCGGGTTTCAAAATCAGGAATGACCGAATCGAGCTTCGCCGTCCAAGATTCTGGTGAGCTCTTAAATAGCGTTGTCACCTGAAAATTTTTCGTTTTCTCTGTGTCAACGAGAATAGGGGAACTCCAGTTGAGTGTCACTTGGGTTATTCCTGAAGTGATAAGAGAGTCTTGGTTCATCTCGTCCGAGCGAATGTCGACGAAAAGCGGATACGGAACTTTGCGTATTTCCTGCACTCGGAAGCCACCTCCAAGCTCCCGCTGAACAGGAATCGGGTAACTTTCATTTTGCGGGTCGAGTACGAGTTCTTTCTTGAAAGAAATACCATATTTGCTGAGCCATTCCTCAAGGCCGGAGGTTTGGTCTTCGACCTTGAGCTCTGTTTGTGACCTTGTAATTTTAAATGGCGAAGAGGAGAGGACTACGGTTCCTCCTTTCATGAGGAACTGATCAACGGCGAAGCGCTCCTGTTCTCCTAGAGATTCTGGTGCAAGAACGACGAGAAGATCTACGTCATCCTCAACCGCACCATCCTTAATGTCCACCGACTGAACCTGGTAACCTTCTCCGAGTTTCTCTTCAACGATTCTGAAGTTCTTCGTGTTTTGGGCCATGGCGGGATTAAACTGGGCCATCTCGGGTGACACTGCTTCTGGAGTGACGAGGCCAACGGTTTTTAGGAAGCCTGGGGAGAATCTCTTCAAACCAGCTTCGAGAGAGCGTTTTGCTGCTTCCTCTGTAAGATCTTGCGGCAGCGGAATTGGGACAACCTTATCTTCGAGCCGAAGCAGGGCTGAGAAATAGAATGGTTGTGGATTTAGGAGCGTTCGCATCGGAGCGAAACCATACTTTTCCAGAAGCTCCTGTGCGAGCTGCGGCCCGCCCTCTCCAGGATCCTTGATTTCGACCTGAAGCTTGCCTGACGCAAGCTCACTCATGTTGTTGACGACTTTTGTCAGTAGTTCGCGATACTCCTTTAGTTCTCCCGGAAGCTCTTTCTCCCCAGAGATGTATCCTTCAAAAACGACTGGTTTTGGTAAGCTTTCAAAGATACTTTCCGTATTCTGAAATCCGTAGAGCACCTTTTTGATGGAGCGAGTGATATCGTATTCTGGATTTCGGAGTCGTACGTCAATATTCGATTCGCCAGATACCTTTATATCGATGAGATCTTGGAAGTTTACGACCTCAAACTTATCGCCATAAAGAATGAGGATATCGAAGTACGAGTTAACGAGAGAAACGTCATATTTGTCCGAAATTTGAAACGGCACGGGTTTGATCCCGTATTTTTGGTTGGCCTCTTCTTCGAGCTCCGGATTTTTGCGAGGGTCAATGAACTCTGCTCGTACTCGCCCTTCGCTAACCACTTCATATTCTTGAAGGAGATCTCTCAGCTGAGGAACAAGAGGAGCGAGCAGGGGATGGGTTTTTTCGCTGAAATACCCGCGAATGAGGAGCGGTTCTTGAAGCTGTTGAAGGTACCCTATAGAGGCATCGGAGATAGAGTACATCTGGGACTCGGTTAAATCCAAACGGGCAGCACTGACACGATGGAGCCATACGTTGCCAATGAGGAAATTCAGAGCGAGCAAAGCTGTGAGGTATCGCCACATGGTGGGTGCTGATGATTCTGAAGTTTGGTGTTCCCATCGGAGTCGTTCGAGGGCATAGACATTCAAAGTGAGAAAAATCCCCATGATGCTCACATAGTAATAGAGATCACGAACGTCGAGCACACCTCGAGTAATCGATTCGAAGCGTGAGCCGCTTCCGAGCAGCTGTAAAAGCTCAACACCGCTGTTTCCAACCAATGGAACAAGCAGAGAGGATCCAAGCAGGTAGAACGCAAGGCAGATAAGAACGGTGACAATGAGTGTTACGATTTGGTTGTCATTCTTTGCGCTAACGAAGAGGCCGATTGAAATATAAGCTGCAGCGAGAAATATGCTGGCAACATATCCTCCCCAGACAGGGCCCCAGTCGAGATCTCCCAGATTTGCCACCGTGATTGGGATAGGGAGTGTGAGCAGGAGCGAAATGATAACGAGGAGAAGGCAGGCGAGCATTTTACCCAGCACCAACTGAAAAGAGGATACGGGTAAGGTCATGAGAAATTCGACCGTGCCAGCTCTTCGTTCCTCGCTCCACATGCGCATGGTCAGCGCTCCAACGAGGAAAATGAGAAGGACCGGCATAAATTCAAATAGTGGTCGCACGTCTGCGATGTTTCTCGCGAAAAACTGCGACTGCCAAAAGAAGAAGAAGAGGTTTATGGCAAGAAATGCCCCCAGGAAGAGAAATGCCACTGGGGAAGAGAAGTAGCTCGCCATCTCTTTTTTTGCTATTCGAATAGCCTTATTCATTGTTTCTCCTCGTTGATCCTAAATCGTATACTTCTTAGTCGTGTCGTTAGAGTTTAATTTTCCGTCATGAAAAGCGGCAGCTCTAGGCGGAGACCTCTCGAAAAATGGATTCCAAATTTCGCTCCTCGGGTTTGAATGAGTAAAGATTTGTTCCCTTTTCGATAAGTTTCTTCGTGATATCTGCGGCCGCGGCGAGGTCTTCCTTTTTCAGGTGCAATCGATAGGAGGAGCGCATTGGGCCAGTTCCGTTCAGCGTGCCGAGCGTATCTACTGAGTCCACAGTGCTTACATCTTTTAGGCTCTCCCGCACTGTTTCGAGCGAAGCGTCAGTTTCGAGGATAAAATTGTTTCGTGTAGAGAGGTCGTCCAGAGAGGAGTCGAGCACCAGCTTTCCCCTGGAGAGGATGAGAACGCGATCACAAACCGCGCTTACTTCTTGAAGGATATGGGTGGAGAGGATGACCGTGGAGCGTTCACTGAGATCTCGGATAAGTTGTCGCATCTCCTGAATCTGGTTCGGATCTAATCCGTTGGTCGGTTCATCGAGGATTAAAATATCTGGTTCATGAAGAACTGCCTGAGCAACACCCACTCTCTGTCTGTATCCACGGGAAAGGGTGTTAATGAAATCCACCGCCTTTTCCTGAAGTCGAGTGCGTTGAATTGCTTTCTTTATCGCATCACCTTGTTGTGATTTCGGGATGTCTCGTAGCTCGGCAACGTACTCGAGGTAATCGACGACTGTCATCTCAGGGTAGGTTGGGGAATTTTCGGGGAGATATCCGATCTTTCGTTGTGCCGATACCCTGTCGGACGTGATATCTTGGCCATCTATCCTCGCAACGCCTTTTGTGGGCTCGAGATATCCGGTCAGCATCTTCATAATGGTGGTCTTGCCGGCACCGTTGTGCCCGAGGAGACCAACGACACTTCCGCGAGGTATTTCAAATGAAACCCCATTTACGGCGACGAAGTCTCCATAGTTTCTCGAAAGATTTTGGACTGTTATCATGACTTCCTCTCGTTTTTCTTCTTTTCGACGAACTCATATAAGCTCTGCTTCAGCATGATTCAACCTTCTTGTTATAAATCTCGCAACCTGTTGATTTTACTTAAGGACATGGTTCAGGGGCTATCGCTCTATAACTGCAAAATGATTTGGGGGATACAGAGAGTATGGTGAAGTTTTACGGAGCGCACGTTTCGGTCGCTGGGGGATTTGAGAACGCCATCGCCAATGCGAGGGAGCTTGGGGTAAATGCTATTCAGGTTCACCCTTCCCCTCCGCAGCGTTGGAATAGCAAGCCATATCCGGAAGGGTACGAAAAGAATTTTATTGATGCCCGCGAAGCCTCGGAGGTGAAGAGGGTGTTTTTCCACGCCATCTATCTGGTGAATCTGGTAACTCCCGACTCTCTCAAACTTGAAAAAGCAAAGCAGTCATTGACCCATTATCTTAATTTGTCTGCCCGAATCGGTGGTGACGGAGTGGTGGTTCATGTGGGAAGTCTTAAAGATGAGCCCGATGACATGAAGGGCTACAAGCGTGCGGCAAAGGCTATCGATGAGATTTTGAAGGAGAGCGATCCAAAGTCGAGATTGATTTTGGAGGTGGCTGCTGGGGCCGGAAAAGTAGTGGGTTCTCAGCTCTTGGAATTGCGCACTATCTATGACCATCTCTCGGATAGGGATCGGGTCGGATATGGGCTCGATACTCAGCATATGTGGGCGAGTGGCTATGATTGGCAAAATAATCTTGATGGCATTATGGAGGATATCGAGAGTACGTTCTCCTTTGACAAGGTGTGGTGTATTCATCTGAACGACAGTAAGACAGAGCTTGCCAGCAAAAAAGATCGTCATGAGAACCTTGGTGATGGCCTTATTGGCGAAACGGCGCTTAGGGCCTTTCTCTCCCGTTCAGAGCTGACGGACATCCCAGTAATCCTCGAAACTCCAGCGTTGAAGGATATAGAGTCCGCAAAGGGGGAAGTTCAGCGACTTCGAGAGTATATCGAAGGATAGCTCCTGTAGTTAAATCTCTGCTGTTTAACTGTTGTGCTTCCACAGAATGCGACTTTTCCGGCCGTCAAAGCCTTGACCTTCGCCTGAGCAGTCCCGCACGAAACCCCTCATAACCTATTGAGATTCCTCTATTTTTGTTGTTCGGCAAAGTTAGCACGCCCCTTGCACACCTTCAGGTGAAGAACTGTAAAAGTGTCAGGAATTCGGCACCATGACTTTTATTAAGAGCATATTTGATCACAACACGTCGGCCTTAGAGCAGGCGCTAAATCTCTATCATAAGAGAAACAATGCCATTACGAGCAACATCGCCAACATTGAAACTCCGCAATATCGGGCGGTAGAACTCGATTTCAAATCTGAACTTGAGAGTGCATTCGAGCCAGAAGTCAGTCATTCGCCGTTGAAAGTTACAAATGGAAAGCATCTCGATCTCGCAACAGAGGGGGAAGCGAGATTCATTCCAGATTACTCCGGAATGACCAAGGCTGACGGAAACAACGTCGATCTCGATATCCAGATGGGAAAGCTGTCGTACAACAGCGGGAAGTATTCAGCTGCTGCAACAATTGTTCGGAAAAAGATGCAGATGCTTCGCTTCGCGATACAGCAGGCGATGAGATAACGGAGAAGAGGAAATGTTTAAAGCGATAGAAACTCTAGCAGCCGGACTTAGCGTCGCAAGAATGAGAGTTAATGTTCTCGCCTCAAACATTGCAAACGCCGAGACAACTCGAACCGAAGAGGGCGGACCGTATAAAAAGAGACTCGTAAGTGTTCTTGCGCGTCCATTTAAGGACGTTCTCGATGAAGTAACTCTTGCTCAGCCAGAAGTCGCCGGAGTTATAGAAGATCAATCGAAACCAAAAATGGTGTATCGACCAGGACATCCGGATGCGAATGAGCAGGGCTATGTCGAGTATCCAAACATCAACATTGTAGCTGAGATGACGGAGTTGATGAATGCGAGTAAGGCATACGAGGCAGCCACTGCGGCAATACAGAGCACGAAGCAGTTGGAAGAGCGCGGAGCGAGTATCGCAGGTAGGTTTTAGAGGACTAGAGTAATATGGCAATCGATAGCATTTCAACTTCACTTCCTTCTATCCGCTCCATCCAAGCGTATCAGCAAACGCAGAACGGTGGACGAGTTGATAAAGTCAATAATCCAAACCCTGGGGAAGCTCAGAAGGCAGGTGGGTTTGCGAACATGCTCGGTGATGCTCTCAATGAGGTCGATCAATTACAGAAAGATGCTGACAATAAGATTGAGGGAATGATGTTGGGGAAGGGAGTGAAAACCCATGAGGCGATGATTGCGCTTGAGAAGGCCGATATCGCGTTCAAACTCATGAATAACATTCGCATGCGTATTACCCGCGCATATGAAGAGGTAATGAGAACACAAATTTAAGTTGTAATCTGGTTTAACCTTGTTTTTGAGAGGGGTTCGTGGCGTCAAGTATTGATCCTAGTGCGATTCTCGGTCAGTTGACCGAGAGTTACATGAAGCTTCCGCTAGTACAGAAAATTCTTTTCCCGGTGCTGATCGTTGCCTCTGTATCGGGAATCATCTTTGTTTCCAAATGGGCAAATCAACCTGAGTACGTCACACTTTTTTCAGACCTTGAGCCAGCAGACTCGGCTTCTGTTATCGAGCGACTAAAAGATTTGAAAGTCGCCTATCAAGTCGAAGGTGGGGGAAGCATTATCACGATATCTCCTCCAACCATGGTTCATGAACTTCGCATGACCCTCGCCGGAGAGGGGGTTGTGCAGGGAGGAAAAGTCGGGCTTGAGATCTTCGAAGCCACGAATCTTGGAACGACAAGTTTCCAAGAGAAAGTGAAGTTCGTAAGAGCCATTCAAGGCGAGCTTGAGCGCACTATCGAGTCCCTCGATGCGGTCCATGCTGCTCGGGTACATATCGCACAGCCGGAGAAGAGCGTCTTCGCCAATAAGGACTCGCAAGCGACCGCGTCGGTCATGTTGCGTCTCTCGGGGAGGTCGAACCTCGAACCCCAACAGATAAAAGGTATCGCACATCTTGTTGCTGGTAGTGTCGAAGGATTGTCCGTTGAGAATGTTACTATACTTGATGCGAACGGTTCTCTATTGACTACCCCTGAAGACGAAGCCGGGGATCAGCTTCAAGTGGAAGCCACGCGTCTTTCCTATCAACGAGAGATCGAGAAGGGATATGTGCGTCGAATTGAGCAAGTACTGTCAAAAGTGCTCGGGCATGGAAAAGCGATAGCTCGGGTTACAGCGGAGATGGATTTTACTCAGAGCGAACGCGAGGAAGAAACGTTTGATCCTGGTGGCCAGGTGCTCCGTTCTGAACGGGTTATCGAAGAAGGTATCAACACGGCTCGAGCCGGAGGAATTCCTGGTGTTATTTCCAATATTGCTTCTCCAGGAGCAAGCACACTTGATGGACCAAATCCGGAAGGGAGTGCACGCTCAGAAGCAGTGAAAAACTACGAGGTGTCGCGAGCTGTTTCAAGAACCCGATCTCCTCAGGGGCGCCTCAATCGAATCTCGGTGGCAGTGGTAGTTGATGGCACGTATGAAACGGTTGTCGCTGAAGATGGCACTGAATCGAAGGCCTTCAAGGCATTGCCGGTCGAGACTCTTGAACAGATTGAAAGTGTTGTAAAGAGTGCGGTTGGCTACGATGCCGCTCGAGGGGATTCCCTGACGGTAGAGAACATTGCCTTCAGTGCTCCAAGTGAAAACTTTGTTGAACAGATGGACGCGAAAGCCACTCAAGACATGATTTTCAATGCCATCTTTCGTGCCGGTCCAGTTCTCTTCTTGGTGCTCTTTTTCTTTGTGATCGTACGACCACTCGTACGATTTATTATTACCCCTACGGAAGCGGAGCTTGATCTCGAAAGACTTCTGCCCACAGGACTTAAGGAACTTGAACAAGAACTCGATGCAGAACGTAACAAGCGAGGTGGACTTCCTCAATTTGAGCAGACTATTGATCTTGAGCAGCTTGAGGAACTCATGGCTGAGAACTCTCGAATTGTCCAAGAGAATCCTCAGCAAGCAGCCCTCCTTATCCGCTACTGGCTCAATGATGGACGTATTTAGATATGACTGTTGGAACTGGACTGAATCCCGAACGACAAGCTGATTACCAGGAGACTCCTTACGAGGATGCCGCCTGGGAGATCATCGACGAGGTCGATGAGAATCCCCAGTTTGCCCCGATGGAACTCGAGGTGCTCAAGAACCATGAGTTCCAACTTGACCCAATGTTCGAAGATTACGGTGGTCGAACACCTGAGGATCAGAAGCGGATGTTTCACGCCGTTCAATCGCAAGAGGAGGATACTGGTGAAACAGTTGAAGAAAAGCTCCGTAGGGAAATTGAAGAGTTGAAAGCTTCCCGAGAGGGCGCGGTCAAGATGGCTCGAAAAACTGCCTTAGAACAGGGAAGGAGAGAAGGGAAGGAAGAAGCCATTCAGCAGAGAAAGCAGGCCGAGGGAATGATTAACGAAGCTGTAGAGCTATTGTTAAAAGATATGTTCAATCAGCTTAAGCAAGCTGTAGGAGAGTTGGAAAAGCGGTCGGTGGAGTTCTCACTTCAGGTTGCAAGGAAGATTATTGGCACCGCTGTGGAAGTGAATCCTGAGTATGTCATCCCGGTCATTCGAGAGGCTCTCAGTCATGCAGGCACTGCGCTCATCAAGAAGGTGCGG
The DNA here is from genome assembly GCA_020434495.1 of Bdellovibrionales bacterium. Taxonomy (GTDB): domain Bacteria; phylum Bdellovibrionota_C; class UBA2361; order UBA2361; family RFPC01; genus RFPC01. Next base: position 9,865 of record JAGRAT010000072.1, read on the forward strand.
GTTAGTCCAGAAGATTACGAATTTATTGAGGTGCTAGGAGTTCGCAAGGTTATCCAAGGCTTTGATGGAACCTGGGATTTCGAAGCTGATGCGACGATTACTTCCGGCTGTGTTGTTGATACTACAGCGGGAGAAATCGATTTTCAGCTTGATGAAGCTTGGAGTCGAATAGCAGATCAAGTTGTGAGAGTTGTTCGATGAGTGGTGCGTACGCTAGAGCTCAAGCCGCGCTAAATATGTCCAGCACCTTCGAAATGCGCGGGACTGTTACTGACGTTCGTGGATTGGTTATTGAGGGAACTGGTCCATTTGTATCGGTGGGATCAACCGTGGAGATTCGCTCTGGACAACAGCGGATGCAGGCCCAAGTGGTTGGCTTTCGGAGCGACAAAATTCTCATCATGCCCTACGCCGAACCTCAAGGACTTTCACCTGGTGCCACGATTATCTCGTCAGGGTTAGAGTCGAACGTTCCGGTTGGAGCGCATCTGCTTGGACGAGTTATTGATGGAATGGGAAGACCCATAGACGGACGTCCGCTCGGACCACCGCAAGCGGTTGCCCCACTTTATCGAGACCCTCCAAATCCAGTTTCGAGAAAGAGAGTCTCTGACACCTTTGATCTCGGGGTAAAGGCGATGAATAGCTTTCTCACCATGGGAGGTGGGCAGCGTACTGGCATTATGGCCGGATCGGGTGTTGGAAAATCGACCTTGCTCGGCATGATAGCCAAGCACTCCACCAGTGAAGTGAATGTCATAGGGCTCATTGGAGAGCGAGGAAGAGAAAAAAAAGAGAATTTATCGAGCGAGATCTTGGAGAAGAAGGGCTTCGTCGTTCAGTTGTCGTTGTAGCGACAGGGAATGAATCTGCGCTGATGAGAATTCGAGCCTCATTCTATGCCACAGCGTTGGCTGAATACTTTCGAGACGCTGGAAAGAAAGTTGTATTGATGCTTGATTCGGTTACTCGTCTTGCTATGGCTCAACGAGAAATTGGGCTAGCCATTGGTGAACCGCCGAGCACTCGGGGATACACACCATCGGTGTTTTCTCTTTTGCCAAAATTGCTTGAGCGCGCTGGAACTACAGCAGGCGAGGGATCTATCACCGGGCTTTATACTGTTCTCGTTGAGGGGGACGATATGAATGAGCCGATAGCAGATGCTGTAAGAGGGATTCTCGATGGGCACGTCGTCCTCAGTCGAGATCTCGCCTCTAAAGGGCATTTTCCAGCGATAGATATCCTCCACAGTACCTCGCGAGTAATGCGGGATATTGTCCCTCCGCAATTAGTAGATATCGTTACCGAAGCGCGAGATATTCTTGCGACGTTTCGGGATACCGAGGATCTCATCACGATCGGTGCGTATAAGCCAGGACAGAACCCACGAGTAGACCGCGCTGTTGGCGCGATCGAGGAGTTGAACGAGTACCTGTGTCAAAAACCTGACGATAAGGTGCCATTGGAGGAGAGCTGGAAAGGGTTAGCTGAGATCGTCGAACGAGCAAATAAGCGGGTGAATGAAATGTACCAACAGCGCGCACAGGAAGCCCCAAAGTAAGAGTGATATTGGCGGTCATGTAACATGGCGAAAAAGTTCAAGTTTCGACTAGAGAAAGTGCTGGAGTATCGCAAGGTCGTCAAAGACGAGCGAAAGAAGTTGCTGCTAGAGAAAAACAGGGTTGTGCAAAGCTTGGAGCAAGAACAGGAACGGATCCTGCAAGCGGTAGATAACTCTGAGCTTGCAAGTGAGAGCTTGTCCGCCGCTGAGGTCGAAATGCTTGGGATGTACAAAGCTCGACTTCGAGACGAACTCGCTATGAATCTGCTTCAACTGAAGAAAGCAGAGGAAGAGCAAGAAGAAGCGCTTCTCCATTACCAGGAGGCTGCTCGAGACGAGGAAGCCTTAGTGCGGCTAAAGGAGAGGAAACAGGGCGAGCATATAGAGCTCATTCTGAAGGAAGAGGAAAAGTTTTTAGACGAACTTGGAACCATGAAGGGAAATACTCAATACGGAGATTGAGATGGCAGAAAAAAAGAAAAAGCTTACCCGAAATGATGCAGCTGAACTCTATCGTGATCTTCACAAGGCGATGTCACAGATGAAAAAAGATGAAACTCAAGAAACAAAGGCCCCAATTAATAACAAAGTCGCAAAGCAGATCGCTGAGGCGATTCGAGCGAGCATGAAGAAGGATGATGCGATCCGAGGGAGTGGTGGTAGTGCTGGCGATAGTAGCCTCTCAAACCAGATACCAGATGAGGCGAGTAGCTATAATCCGTCTGCTAGACAAGCGACCCCACTACATGGCTTCTCAAATGCATCAGGAAGCCAGTTGGCCATTACTTTTGTTGTGTTTTTTCTTCTAGCTAAAGTAAGTTTCTCTGCTCTGGAATTCTCTGGGGTCTTCGTGGTACCAAATGCAAATGCGTCACTTGCTGGAAATGGTATGCGAGGTCGAATTCCATTTTCCACCTCGCAGTATTCTGAGGCCGAGGTAACTGTTCTTAAACAGTTGGATGCCAAGCGAGCAGAGATGGAGGAGCGAGTTATAGATCTCAACAAGCGAGAGCAGGAGATGAATCTCAAAGAGCAGGAGTTTGTAGCGCGACTTGCTGAAATTCGGGATCTCACAGAAAAGTTGAAACTCTCCAGGGAGAAGACCGAGGCGCAGCGGAACAGCAAGCTTGAGCAGCTTTCGAACGTC
>JAGRAT010000729.1 GCA_020434495.1 Bdellovibrionales bacterium
CACCTGAACGATGCGTTGCTAGCTCAAGTCTTACCTGATCCCAAGTCTCTGGAGGTTTGATCTCGTAAACCGGAAACTCAACTACCTCACTGCCCAAAGAGCGAATCTCTCTGCTTAGCGCTTTGGCGTGACCGCTCGGGCGAGTATTTAGGATATGCCTTCTCATTATATCTCAACTCCCTACTATAGAGTTTTATACAAGAGACACTGCTCGTTGTTCCACCTACCTCTACTAAAGTTCTTCACCTTACGAGCGCCTGAAGCCCTCGTTCTTTCCTCATTTCCGGAAAACCAACGTAGATTTCGACTGACTTTCTTTCAGGAGCTCTATTGCGAAAATCGAACAGGGGCGGCAGAACCTAACTTTAGATGCAATATATCGAATCGGAAAAGCGTTGGGAAAAGAACCGTCAGCGCTACTCCCTGCTCTCGGTTTGGAACGATCTCGGAAATCTTCTAGCGCTACACGAATTCTCAAAAGTGGCCATACGCCACCGGAGGGACTAAAGAAGCGGGAAATCCAAAGCATCTTGGATATGTTAGATGAGGTTT
>JAGRAT010000730.1 GCA_020434495.1 Bdellovibrionales bacterium
CGTTGCCGGTGCCTCTGAAGAGCTATCCGCCTCAATTAGAGAAATTAGCTCTCAGGTTTCACAATCCACCAAAATCTCAAACGAGGCGCAAAAAAAAAGCCATGATGACGTCAGAGCAGGTACAACATCTTGTTTCCGCAGCTGACAAAATTGGCGAAGTTGTTACTATTATTACCAGCATTGCAGAACAAACCAATCTTTTAGCTTTAAACGCCACGATTGAAGCGGCACGAGCAGGAGAAGCCGGAAAGGGGTTTGCCGTTGTCGCAAGCGAAGTTAAATCTTTGGCTGGTGAAACAGCAAAGGCAACAGAAGAAATATCAAAACAAATCATGGGTATCCAGCGAGCAACAAAGGAATCCGGCATCGCCATTGATGAAATTATAGAGGTCATCAAACACATGGACGAAATATCAAATGCCGTTGCAACCGCCGTAGAAGAACAGAGCGCAGCGACAAATGAAATTTCACAGAACGTTCAAAGAGCGTCTGATTCAACAATGCAAGTCACACAAAATACGGTGGAAGTTGCACACGTCGCCTCAGAAACGG
>JAGRAT010000731.1 GCA_020434495.1 Bdellovibrionales bacterium
GTCTGCGATCTCACCGCCGAACAAACTCGCGAGTACCGCGGCACGCTCACCGAACCCGGCAAGAATAGTCCGAACCGTGATCGTACCGTCGAGGAAAACTTGGAACGGTGTGAACTCATGCGCCAAGGCAAGCTGCCGGAAGGTGCTTGCACGTTGCGCGCTAAAATCGACATGGCGTCGCCCAATTTGAATCTACGCGATCCGGTGATGTATCGCATCATGCACGCTCATCATCACCGCACCGGTGATAAATGGTGCATCTACCCGATGTACGATTTCACGCACGGTCAATCGGATTCACTGGAAGGCATCACGCATTCGATCTGTACGCTCGAGTTTGAAGATCATCGCCCGTTGTACAACTGGTACATCGAGCAACTCGGGATCTACGCCCCGAAGCAGATCGAATTCGCGCGACTCAATCTGACATATACCGTGATGAGCAAACGCCGCTTGCTGCAGCTTGTGCAAGACAAACACGTCAGCGGCTGGGACGATCCTCGCATGCCGACACTGCGCGGTTTGCGTCGCCGCGGATACACGCCGGAATC
>JAGRAT010000732.1 GCA_020434495.1 Bdellovibrionales bacterium
CCAGAGTTTCCTCTGGCTTCATCCTGCTCAGGCATAGTTCACCATCTTTCGGGTCCCAACATGTACGCTCTTTCGCAGCCATATTGCTAAGCAATTTTGACCGGACGGAGTTGCGCCGATAAATCGGATCACTCCTAGGCTACCAGAGATAGCTTTCACTTTCATTTCGCCTTTAGGTTTCGTAGAACCCAATGACTTGCGCACATGTTAGACTCCTTGGTCCGTGTTTCAAGACGGGTCGGGTAGATTTACGACCATTCGCCTCTGACTTGAGTATTATGAGAAGAAGCGCCCAGTATGGCAACTCAGTTAGAAAGAACTCACTAGGGAGTAGATCCAGTCCAAGCCACCATATGAACACATATCTCGCTTGCGCTAATACTCTCTATCCAAGATCGCCATGAGCGCATAAATACCGACTTATTAGTCCGTAAACGTGTCACGGTACCTAGTCGATATCCTTATAGTGCGCGCAAATAGCAATCTGTCGAGGCGCTCGAATCGAAGAAAGTGCAACCAGCATCAGCCTTGTTAGCAAACACTTCTAG
>JAGRAT010000734.1 GCA_020434495.1 Bdellovibrionales bacterium
TCATCTCGGTCAACTGAGGTAATTACCGCATGTTTCAAGCCAAGTTTTTTTACGGCTATGCCGACTCGGTGTGGCTCAAGAGCATCAAGTGGTTCTAGGTTCTCGGTAGTTCCATCTTTCACTGAGCAAAAATGGCAGCGGCGAGTGCAAAGTTCACCCATAATCATGAAGGTCGCAGTATGGTGCGTCCAGCATTCCCCAATATTTGGGCAGTGAGCTTCTTCGCAAACGGTGTGCAGGCGGTGAGATTTAACGACTTCGCGAGTTTCTAGGTAGCCAGGTGAGCCTGGAGCCTTCACCTTTAACCAAGAAGGTTTCACGAGGCGCTCGCGCATGACTTGCTGTTCTCGAGGAACTGGAATAGCCATATAAATCCTTATGCTTGCATAACGAGCAGTGCCGGCATTTCAAGCGCTTGTTTAAATGCTGCCAAGAAGTTGCCGGACATTATGCCATCAATAATTCGGTGATCGACTGAGAGTGTGACTGTCATTTCATTGCCAATGGTAATTTGACCATTTTTCACTACTGGGATCTCTCTTA
>JAGRAT010000735.1 GCA_020434495.1 Bdellovibrionales bacterium
TTTCACAACAGCATGAACTTCTTCATCTGCAACGAAAGCACCATGCACTCTAGTTGGTATACCACTACCTGGAGCTAAATATAACATATCTCCATGTCCTAATAATTGCTCAGCCCCGCCTTGATCTAAAACGGTTCTAGAATCTATCTTCGAAGAAACTTGAAAACCTATTCTTGTTGGTACATTAGCTTTGATTAAACCAGTAATCACATCAACAGATGGTCTTTGAGTTGCTAAGATCATATGTATTCCTGCAGCCCTAGCTTTTTGTGCGATCCTTGCAATTAGTTGTTCAACTTTTTTACCCACAACCATAATCATATCTGCAAATTCATCAATAATTACAACCACATACGGTAGTGTTTCTAATAGTGGTGCAGTATCTTCGGACTCTAACCCTGCTCTAGGTTGCCATAATGGATCAACCAACGGGGTACCATTTTTAATTGCATTATTTATCTTTTTATTAAAACCATCTAAGTTACGCACCCCCATTGCAGCCATTAATTGGTAACGTCGTTCCATTTCTGCC
>JAGRAT010000736.1 GCA_020434495.1 Bdellovibrionales bacterium
GCTTTTGTCAGAGAAGGACTATCGTTCGGCCCGTGAAGAGTGGGCATCCGGTTTCAGCGCTGGTATGGGAGCTGATACGATTCTGGAGATGCTTAAGAAGATTGACGTAGAGCCGCTGTATGCCGAACTACGTGAAGAGCTGCGGACCGTGAATTCTGAAGCTCGGCGCAAAAAGTTGGCAAAGCGTCTCAAGGTTCTTCAATCGTTCAGAAATAGTGATAACCGGCCTGAATGGATGATATTAACGGTTATTCCCGTTATACCACCTGATTTGCGTCCACTTGTGCCCCTTGATGGTGGGCGTTTCGCAACAAGTGATCTTAACGATCTCTATCGCCGTGTTATAAACCGAAACAATCGTCTTAAGAGACTGATCGAGCTCAATGCTCCCGATATTATCATTCGAAATGAAAAGCGAATGCTTCAGGAATCGGTAGACGCCCTATTTGATAATGGCCGTCGTGGACGTACAATCACAGGACCCAACAAACGACCGCTCAAGTCTCTTAGCGATATGCTGAAGGGCAAGGG
>JAGRAT010000737.1 GCA_020434495.1 Bdellovibrionales bacterium
TGCCCAATCCCTTCTCGCCGAAGAGTAACGAGAATAGTACTCACCCCGAGACGGGACAGAGCTGAAGCCGCTTCCACACCGGCATGGCCGCCCCCGATTACTATTGCATTTGAAGAAGTGGAAAAAGGACTCATAAGTTACTAAGTATAAAAGAATTTTCTAGATTGATCATTCAGGTGAAGCAATTTTTCGTAATTTTCAGATAAGAGGGTAAGAACTACAGGAAGTTATACTGGAGGACATTGAAAATGTCCGGAAGTCCCCCAGAGGGACAACAAATACCAGCCGTAAAAAATAGCCAAAAGCGACTAGCTTTTGACATCCCTTACCGGGCAATTTCATTTGCGGCTGGTATAAATCAAATATTGCCCAAGGTCACGGAATGACTTTTTCCTTATTGAACGCGAGTTTTCCTCACTGGACTAATGAATTTTCTCCGAATCATTGTCCTGATCTCCGTCCCCGCTTAAAATTTAGGAAGATGTATCGAAAAAGCGGTTTAGTAAATTCTCATATTCTTAAAGATCTGGA
>JAGRAT010000738.1 GCA_020434495.1 Bdellovibrionales bacterium
GCGCCCGACGAAAATCGCCATAATCAAGAAGCTGCTCTACATAGTACTTCATTCCAATGGTAAAATTACTCATGAGCTCTCGCTCATACCCTGCCAAGGCGCGAAATTCGCTGTTCCGCACAAGCGGATTATCGCCACTTCGATCATCTCGGCTGTCGTAATAACCCACTTCCAAGTTCGCAATTCCAGAGAGCAGAGGCCCGCGTAGACTCCCTCCATATACGGCGAGCCTAGGGAATGTGGCCTGTCCGCTCTGAATATCGAACCCTCCGGGACTCTTCCAATACCCGCGATAGCCATAGAGCGCGGCTTCGACCGATCCGAATCGGCGGTAAAGCCGGGCCGAGATTTCATCATCACGGAACCAACTCTGGCGACGATCGACCTGAAGCGGTTGCCCTCGCCCTGTTATCTCACCCGCCAAGGGATTAAAGAACGATATTCGGCGTCCATCAATAAATCGATCGGCATCGAAGGAAGGTGTGTACACAAAATCAAGATTCACGACCTCTGGAAACAGTGAGATTTT
>JAGRAT010000073.1 GCA_020434495.1 Bdellovibrionales bacterium
CTCGGTCAGATTTATCTTTCGTATTAATGGCAATAGAAATAACTGGATCCGGGAATACCATTGGTTCCAAGGTCGCAGGGTGATCAGGATCACAAAGGGTATGACCAGTCTGAACCTCTTTCATGCCGAGCACAGCCACGATATCGCCAGCCTTAGCACCAGATAGCTCCTCTCGAGAATCAGCGTGCATCTCAACAATTCGTCCGATTCGCTCCTTTCGGCCAGTAAAGGTGTTGAGCACCATGCTCCCCTTCTCTAGCTTCCCGGAGTAAACACGGAGGAAAGTAAGCGCTCCGTAACGGTCTTCCATAATCTTGAAAGCCAACGCACGCAACGGCTTGTCTTCATCTACCAACGCAAACTGGCCAGTCGGATTGCCTTCAAGATCGATCTCCGGCTGCGGCGGAACCTCGGTTGGATTAGGAAGATAATCAACAACTCCATTAAGAAGCGGCTGGACACCCTTATTTTTGAATGCCGATCCACAAAATGCAGGAAAGAAATCGAGTGCGATGGTGCCCTTACGGATACAGTTCTTAATCACCTCTTCTGTTGGCTCAACTCCCTCGAGGTAAGCCTCCATTGCTTCCTCATCCTGCTCGAGCGCAGTTTCAATCAGCTGCTCCCGATACTTCTCAATCTGCTCAGCCATTTCAGCTGGTGGATCTTGAATAGTGTAGTTCTGTGGTTGCCCTGACTCGTCCCACACCCACGCCTTACGTGTAATGAGGTCAACGATTCCAACGAATTCGCTTTCAGTACCGATCGGGAGCACCATAATTACTGGCTTTGCACCAAGCACCTTTTTGACCTGCTCAATAACTCTGAAGAAGTCAGCTCCGATACGGTCAAGCTTGTTTACGAAGATCACCCGAGCGACCTTCGAATCGTTGGCGTAACGCCAGTTCGTCTCGGACTGCGGTTCAACACCACCAGATCCACAAAAAACACCAACCCCACCATCAAGCACCTTAAGGCTTCGATAAACTTCGATGGTAAAATCTACGTGCCCCGGTGTATCGATGATGTTTAGGCGATGATCATTCCAAGAACAGCTAGTCGCGGCAGACTGGATAGTGATCCCCCGTTCACGCTCTTGATCCATGAAATCAGTTGTAGCCTGACCTTCGTGCACCTCTCCGATCTTATGGATCTTCCCTGTGAGGTTCAAAATTCTCTCTGTTGTAGTGGTCTTTCCAGCATCAACGTGCGCAAAAATTCCAATGTTTCGATATCTCGTAAGGTCTGAAGTTAGTGCAGACAAGATTCACCTCTAATACGTTAGTAAGTTATGTAAGTTCTCTAGCTATTTAAAACCTAGAAGCTATCTCAAAAATCCGACCGCACAATTTCTACTATACAGTCTTTAGGATCTATACAGTGCTTGCCGAACGGCTGAACTCGCCAAACAGCTGGGAATTTTTGAGATAGCTTCTAGACGATTTACGCCTCTTCTTATGATCTCGAAGATTTAGCGCTGGTATAGTATCAGAACTAGCGCATAAGACATACCGCACGGCTCATTTTTTTACCACCCCGGGGCTTTTTGCCACGCCAAACGGTTCATTGCTCCTCAAGCCACACTCCCCATGTGGACAGAATGCTCCGGGCTCTATAATTTCCTGTCCGTATGCTCGCTATTACAAACCTCACAAAGAGCTTCGGTGGCCGCCCCTTGTTTGAGGAAGCAAGCCTGGTCGTAAACCGAGGGGAACGGGTAGGACTCATCGGAAGGAATGGGCACGGAAAGTCCACTCTTCTGCGGATGATATCTCACCAGGACACCCCCGATGATGGCTCGATTGCCCTTGAAAAGGATACGAAGGTCGGAATTCTCGAGCAGTATTTTGAATTTAAGGGCCAAACCACCCTCAAAGAGGCCGAATCCGCCCTACCCTTACTGGAAGGCGCTTACCGAGAGACCTTCAAGGCAGAAAGAATATTAGAGGGGTTAGGATTCGATGAGAAACTCAGGGAGTCCCCTCCTAAGCAGCTATCTGGTGGATTTCAAATACGGTTAAATCTCTGCAAACTCCTCCTGTCAGAACCGGACCTCCTACTCCTCGATGAACCGACCAACTACCTCGATATCGTATCGGTCCGCTGGCTTGAAAACTTTCTTCTTGGATGGACGGGGGCCGCTATCGTCGTCTCCCACGATAGGACTTTTATAGACAAAGTATCGACCCACATAGCCCTCATCTATCGCCGAGACATTCGAAAAACAACTGGGACAACCGAGAAGCTTTATGAACGAATAGCAGAAGAAGAAGCGATCCACGAAAAGACGCGCCTCAATCAGCAGAAAGAGATAGACCGACAAGAGGCTTTTATCCGCACCTATCGGTCTAAAGCGCGTCAAGCGAGTCGCGTGCAAAGTAGGGTCAAAGCCTTAGAAAGGACTGACCGAATAGAGAAATTGGAGAGCGAGGAGGAGCTGCAGTTCGATTTTGCATATCAAGAGTTTAATCCGAAGTGGATTCTGCATACGAAAAGTCTTGGATTTGGGTATGACGAACATCCACTGTTCTCAGATTTGACCGTTTCACTTGGTGCAAAAGATCGCATTGCTATCATTGGTCAAAACGGAAAAGGGAAGTCCACTCTCCTCTCAGTGCTCTACGGAGCTCTGGCAGCTCAAACCGGAAGCGCAGAAGTTCATTCAGCTGCTTCAGTTGGATATCTCGGGCAGAGTAATATTGAAAGACTACACCCTGACAAGACCGTAGAGCAGGTGCTCCTTGAGGTAGAAAAGAACTCGAATCGGACAAGAGCTCGAACGATTGCTGGCTGCATGCTATTTAGCGGGGAATCAGCAGAGAAAGAGATTAAGGTACTCTCAGGAGGGGAGAAAACAAGGGTGCACTTGGGACGAATCATCGCTCGCCCGACGAACTTGCTCTTCCTTGACGAGCCAACAAACCACCTCGATTTTTATGCTTCCCAGGCCTTATTGGAGGCACTCGCCCGATATCCAGGAGCAGTTGTCCTCGTCACTCACGATGAAGAGTTCCTGAGAAAGATTGCGTCGAGACTCATCGTTTTCAAAAGGGGATCTGCGCGCCTTTTTGAAGGCGGTTACGAGGACTTTCTTCGAAGGGAAGGTTGGGAGGAGGAAGGGAACACTCCGCTGCCATCTGCCAGTAACGAATATTCTCAGCAGAGCACGTTAGGGAAAAAAGAGCTTCGGAAGCTCAAAGCCAACATCAACCAGGAGAAATCGGACGCCCTAAAACCCTTGAAAAAGACGCTCGAAAAAACCGAGAAGGCCATAGAAGACCACGAGCTCGCCATTAAAGAGGAAGAGGCGGAATTGCTAGAAATAACGGTGAGTGGCTTCAATGATCGCGCAGCCGAACTCAGCAGGAGCATCTCCAAAAGAAAAGGTGCGATTGAAGAACTCTTTGAAACTCTAGAATCTGTAACAGCAGAGCTTGAGGAGAAAGAGAAGTCCTTTCAGCAGAAGCTACAAGAGCTAGAATCTCTTTAGGCAGTAGAAGTAAAACTACCGAAAACGCCGTCTGCCCCCTCCGCGCCGTGCAAATGGCGACTCTTTCTTCCCCTTCATCGTCTCAACCAAGGGGGAATGGAACGAGTGCTCACGCTCCACTTCAAGGGTCTCTTTCGTGAATCGCTCAATGGCTTGAAGGTATTTAACCTCATCAAGATCACAGAGGGACATAGCGATCCCCGAAGTCCCCGCGCGCGCCGTCCGTCCGATTCTGTGCACGAAGTTTTCGGCATCTTGCGGGATGTCATAGTTGATGACGTGGGTAATTCCCTGCACATCAATTCCACGAGCCATCACATCTGTGGCAACAAGAACGTCGACTTCACCAGCATCAAATGCGGCTAACGCCTTCTGCCGCTCCTTTTGTGATTTATCGGAATGGATTGAAGCGGCTGAGATTCCCTGCCTGCCAATGATAGCGGCAAGAACATTCGCATCTGACTTAGTCGCTGTGAAGATCAGGGTTCTCTTTGGCTCTTCACGTTTCAGGAGTTCAATAATGAGATCTCGCTTATCCCTTCTATCCACGAAGAGCACTTTGCTCTCAATATTCTTCCCCACGGTATCTATTTCATGCACCGCGACCCGCTTTGGATCTCGAAGCAAAACCCGAGCGAGGGATTCAACATCAGGAGAAGACGTTGCAGAGAAGAAGAAAGTTTGGCGCTCCTTCGGTAACTTCTTTGCGATATCGTTCACATCGTGAACAAATCCCATGTCGAGCATGCGGTCTGCTTCATCGAGCACGAAAAACTGAATGGTACGCAAAGAGACTACGCGTCGTTGCATGAGATCTAAGAGTCGCCCAGGGGTTGCGACCAAAAGATCCACTCCCTTGGAAAGCTCTCGAATTTGCTTCTGAATCGGAAGCCCTCCGACCACAGAGCAAACACGCATCGGCAAATTCTTTGAGTACTGCGCGATACTCTCTTCAATCTGTTGGGCAAGCTCACGTGTAGGACTTAATATCAGCCCTCGAATCCCCTTTTTGGAATTCTTCTCTTTAGAGCTCCCATCCTCTGGGCCCTCATCCCCGGGGGCCTCACCCTCTGTCGACTCTTTAGCTATTAACTGTTGCAGTATCGGCAACACAAAGGCTGCCGTCTTGCCGGTTCCAGTCTGGGCAGAACCCATCACGTCAGATCCATCAAGGGCCACAGGAATGGCTGCTGCTTGAATTTCTGTTGGCTTTTGGTATCCAGCCTCTTCTAAGGCTGTGAGAATTCGCTCGTCTAGAGCCAATTCACTAAAATGTTCAATGTTCATGGTTTTGATTTTTTTGTATCGATTATTTCGTTTCGATGTATTCGGTATTGATCTCTTACATGACGCAACTTAAAGGGGCTAAGTGTTCAGTTGATTAGGCGCCTTCTCGGCAACTCTTTTCGGGCTGATCTCGTACAGTCCTCTAGGTAGGTCGCTAACTTTTTTCTTTATATTATACCTACTGAAGCCGGACTTGGCTACTTCCCGAAAACTCTGAATTACTGGGACCGAATTCCCCTTCAGCAAAGTAAATAGTACCGCTATTTTAACAGAGTATTCGGTTGGAGATCCCCTGGAAAGGGGGTATAGTGTCAGGGTCATAATCACCCCTAAGAATCAGACTTCAATGAGTTCGATAAACCAGTCGAAGGCCCCTAGTCTTCCTCGAAATCCCCTTGCTTTCGCCTGGTGGGCCACCCAGGGGCAGCGAAGGTTTATGGCTGTTTGCTGGATAGCGGTCCTCTGCGGCTGCATTCTCATTCGAATCGAATTCACCTTTATCGCAACGCTCATCGACAACGCCACAGCCTTTGCCAACGGCCAAGGGCCAATCGAGGACGTATACAGATGGGTCTGGTACCTGCTTGGAACCTACCTTCTCGGAGAGACTCTTTGGAGAACGAGCGGATTCAGTGCACAGAAGTGGATGACCGCAACCGCGGCCAAGGTGTATGACAGCCTATTTGCTCATCTCACGGGGCACAGCACCCAATATTTCCATGAGAGGTTCGCCGGAGCTATCACCAACAAGATCTCAAATGCCGCACAGGGAATTTTGGGCATCTGCCAGATCTTCACTTGGCAATTCATTATTCTTGTTACCGGATTGCTCAGTGATATTTATCTCCTATACACCGTCCACTACTCTTTCGCAGTAGTCCTCTCTGTATGGCTCGTCATCTTCTGCGGGACGACTCTTACAATGGTCTTACGGCTTCGAAAGCTTTCCTTCGCTCATGCGGAAGCCTCTTCAAAGCTCAAAGGGAAACTCGTCGATACTGCCTCGAACATAGAGTCAGTTCATCAGCAAGCCGAGGAACCGTACGAACACAAATACGTGGGAAAGTACATACACGGCGAGAAACTTGCCCATCGGAAGAGTTGGTTCATGTTTGAATGGATTCTCGTTACCGATGGACTCCTTCTGCTTGGACTCACCTCCATCATCCTCCTTATGGCGATTCGGTTTCTCGAAGCAGGCGCCATTACCATCGGAACTCTTACCATGCTCATCACCGTCATCTTAAATCTCGAGAAGAATCTCTTTTTTCTGGGAGATCAGATGAGTCGCGCGATGCAACTCTATGGGCAAATAGACGAAGGGTTAGAGGAAATTCTCAAACCACACGAAATCACGAACAGTGACGAAGCAAACCAACTGAAAATCACCTCTGGAGCCATCTCCTATAACGACGTCGATTTTCGTTACGGTGCTACAACCGTCTTTTCTGGACTCTCCCTCAGTATTGGAGGGGCTCAGAAAATTGGTCTCGTTGGACCGAGTGGTGCTGGGAAATCGACCTTCGTAAATCTTCTGCTTCGCCTCTATGATGTTCCCGAAGGCCAAATAAGCATAGATGGTCAGGATCTCCGCTCGGTAACCCTGAGCTCTCTCAGGAAGCAAATTGCCCTCGTGCCACAATCGAGCACCCTGTTCCACCGTACAATTGCTGAAAATATACGCTACGGCAGGCTCGACGCCACTCATGATGAGGTGATCGCTGCCGCAAAGCTCGCTCAAGCTCATGAGTTTATTGAGGCACTGCCTGACGGTTATGACACATTTGTAGGAGAGCGCGGAGTAAAACTCTCCGGCGGACAACGCCAAAGGGTTTCAATTGCTCGAGCTATATTGAAAGATGCACCGATTCTCGTACTCGATGAAGCAACGAGTTCCCTTGACAGTGAAAGTGAATCTGCTATCCAAGATGCCCTTCGAGAACTTATGCAGGGAAGAACGGTAATCGCCATTGCTCACCGACTCTCAACCCTGCAACAGATGGATCGCATTGTAGTGCTAGAAAACGGCAAAATCATTGAAGACGGTTCTCACGAAGCGTTGCTCGCGCGAAACGGCCTCTACGCCTCCCTATGGAAACGGCAAGTTGGCGGATTTATCGGTGAGTAAACCGCATGCATTGCTATCACCGATGAAATTCATTCGTAGAACCGCAAGAGCCCAGTTGCCGAAGCTCTACTACTCGTCTTGCGCTCGGAACTATCCTTGAAGCTCTCGAACGAGATCGTTAAGTGCGCTCGCATAGCGGGCGAGCTCAGTAGCTGCTTGCGCTGTATCGCTCGCTCCTTGGTTCGTCCCTTTTGCAGCCTCCAACACTTCATCTAAGATGGAGTTAATTGACGAGCTCCCTTCTGCAGCGGTGCTCATGGCACGCGCCATTTCGGAAGTAGTGGCTGACTGCTCCTCAACAGCTGAAGCGATGGTATTTGAGATATCATTTACCTTCTCAATCACCGTTCCGATCTGATCGATACCGCTGACAACATCGTTCGTATCACGCTGAATAGCTTGGATTTTCTGGCTGATATCTTCAGTTGCGGCAGCAGTCTCTTTAGCGAGCTCTTTCACTTCATTCGCTACTACGGCAAACCCCTTTCCGGCTTCTCCTGCTCTGGCCGCTTCAATTGTGGCGTTCAGCGCTAGAAGGTTTGTTTGCTCTGCAATAGAGGTAATTAACTTTATCACCTTACCAATCTCAGAGCTGCTCTTTCCAAGGGTTTCCACAGTGGATTTTGTTTTCGAAGTGACAGTTACTGCTTCACTTGCCACACTCGCTGCCTCGCCAGCATTTCGAGCAATTTCTCGAACGCTCGATTCCATCTCTTCCGTACCGGTAGCGGTAGTCTCAATATTTCTCGTTACATCCGACGATGTGCTCGCTGCCGATTCGGAATGCATAGTGGTCTGGTTTGAGTTCGCAACGAGCTCTTCGCTCACGGCGCTCATCTGTTGAGCGGCAGCACTCAAACTCGAAGCAGTCTCGGAAAGCTGCTCTATTATCCTCAAACGTTGAGATTTTTCTGCCGTGATATCAGAAGCATACTTTACGACTTTAAAGGGCCGACCATTCATATCCATAATTGGATTGTAAGAGGCCTGAATCCAGATTTCCTTACCACCCTTTCCAAACCGTTTATACTCCCCGGAGTCGTACTCACCTCTGCCAAGCTGCTCCCAGAACTGCTTATACTCTGGACTCGCAGTATACGTCGGGTCACAAAACATTCTGTGATGCTTTCCGCGGAGCTCTTCAAGGGTATATCCAACAGCACCGAGGAAGTTCTCATTGGCATTTCGAATAGTACCATCAAGGTCAAATTCGATGACGGCCTGAGATTTCCCAATAGCAGCAATTTGCCCCTCGTAATCAGCATTCTGAAGTTTTTGCTCGGTGATATCGGTTGCGTACTTTACTACGCGAAAGGGCTTTCCATTCATATCGAGAATGGGATTGTAAGAGGCCTGAATCCATACCTCTGAACCGTCTTTCCGAATTCGCTTATATTCGCCAGCGTCAAACTCCCCTCGCCCAAGCTTCTCCCAGAAGCGTTTGTACTCAGGACTCGCTGTGTAAGACGGATCGCAGAAAATTCTATGATGTTGTCCCTGAATCTCTCTCAGCGAATACCCAACAGCGCTTAGAAAATTCTCGTTCGCATTGCGGATAGTGCCATCAAGCTCAAACTCGATGACTGCTTGAGATTTGCCGATAGCCGCGATCTGTCCCTCTTCATAGGCAGATTTAAGCTTTTGAGCCGTGATATCCTGAGCAAGTTTTACAACTCGAACAACAACTCCTGTCTCATCTTTTACCGGAATATACGAAGCCTGAATCCAGAGGGAGCTTCCATCCGCTTTTACCCTGCTGAATTCACCACTAGCGCTATGCCCCTTTGCGAGTTCAGCCCAAAAGTTTGAGTACTCAGGAGATCGAACGTACTCTGACGAACAGAAGATTCTATGATGTTTCCCACGAATATCACGAAGATCGTAACCAACAGCTTCACAGAAGAGATCATTGGCGCCAATGATGGTTCCATTTGGTTCAAATTCAATGCATGCATATGTCGCAAGAAATGCATCCATCTTTGCTTTCAGCAGAATATCCTGATCCACTGAGCCATTTAAGCTTGGATCTTGAAAAGAAGTTTGAACGATCTCAGTTGTACCGTGCGCCATGATATGAGCTCCCAAAATACTAAGGACAATTTCCTTATCCCTACCCGTGCCAGTTCTTGGTTCGACAATTCAGAAAATTTGCTGAAGCGATATTGAGTCCCTAGCTCAACAATTGTTGTGACGGTCAGAATTCTCAACTATTCTTGCGGCTTAGGCAGAGTACGCAGTTCTATCCGTTCAGCAGATCCGGCAGGTCACTGAGCTCCGTAATGGCTTGTTTCAGCTTTCCAAAGAGCTTTGTTGAGGAGGCAGTTTCAAACTCATAACTTTTCTCCCTTAACCGCCCGAGCTTCCGGAGTCGAATCTTGCCGGTTCCATCTCTAGCGAGCCAAAGTTGGAGATCTCTTGGGTATTCAAGATGTCGATAGATAGCCCAGGAGCGTCCCTTCCTGTCTTCTAGCTCTACTGGAGCAGGGGCAGCAAGGAAAGCTTCCATGTCACCTTCAGCAGGGACAGCGAAGCCGAGTTCATAGAGATGGGTTTCCTCAAGGGGATAGTATTTGCTTTGGCTGTACATGATCATAACTCCCCAATGAAGGAGGATTGGCAACCAACAGCTTGTAAACCTTGTAGAGAAACCAGAATTCAACCTGCGAGGGCGCTCCCTGGCAGGCCATTAGGATTGAGAACGGAGCCCTCCGGTGCCAATGAGGAGCCGCTTTTTACAAAACTGTTACATTCTCACTAACTACAAATGCTACCCCACAAAGAGATCACCGCTAATATCGATGGCCGCTAATATCGATGGCCGCTGTGAATAAAAATGACGTGAATAGAAATGGTACGAAAGGAACCCTCAAAAGCAACTCCCACTTGCATTAGGAGCGAAGAGCTCAAAAGTCTGAGCAAGCGCTCCCTGAACCGTAGCTGAGACCTGATCGAAGGTATTTTGATGAAAGTATCCTGCACCCTTACTCAAAAAGAAGACTCCTGTTTTCGGTGGAAGATCTTGAGGGGCGTTAATACAATCTCGGAAGTCGGGCCCTCTTCCAGGCCCGCCTACCTCTCTATCCTGGAAGGTGAAACAAAAGCTACTCGATAGTGTTTCGGACTTCACCTGCCCATTCGGGTCTCTCCGACAAACAGTCTGGCCTCCCTTGAGAGGAGTTGCATCAAAGAGATGAAAAGCACCCAGCATATAGTATTCAGTGCTGTTCACAGGGGTATTCCCCGTTTCAGTGACAAATATGTTTGAACCAGCGTTCAACCCTTTCACAGTATTGCATCCGCGTATCTGCTGTTTAAGGGCGGCGATAAAAGAGATATCCGCAGTAAGTACGGGAAGTCGCTCCTCCAACTTCTGGATATCCTCTCGGAGTTTCGCGACTCTCTCTTGGAAGCCAGGCTGGAGCAAAGCTCCGAAGGCGTCTGTAAGATTCTTGAGCTGCCGTTGCTTCCGCTTAATAACCTGCCGAGACTGAGCACTCCGCTTCTTCAGCGCTTTCCGAATCTTCTCTAACATCCGGATGGCCGCCTTCTTTTGAAGCTTCTTGGTCTGACCGGAACTCTGTGTAAGCACCACTTTCGCAGAGGCTCCTGGAACACTCTCGCAGGAGAAGGTAACACCAGTGGTGTTCAACGTGCCGAAGGTTTCAACGAACTCTGCCTGGGAATCAACGAAAACAAAACAGGAGCAAAAGATTAAGGCGATACCGACACTAAAATTCTTCATTCTGAGCTACTCCAGAAGTTATCAAGGTGGAATTATGGTAGCAGGAATTTACACCTTATCAACTTTTACTCCAGAGAATCGGTGGTAACTATACGAGTTCATACGCAGAATTATTTCTTCAGCGCAGATAACCGCTAACTAATGAGATAGAGAAATCCAAGATATCCGATTGGCGCAAGATACGGGACAGAGAGGCAGAAGATCCCGAGATAGAGGTTATCTTTGTCAAGATTGACGACGATTGTTTTTGTCTCTTGAGCCATAGTGTCCTGGTACGCCTGAGTGTTTCATCGGCGTTTCGGAGCGAGGAGTTGCGTTTTCCACTCGCTTTTTTGGCGTCAGTTTTGGGCGACCGCTAGAGGAGTATCTGAAGCAAGCTTCCAGGCTGGAATCCACTCCGTATCAAGCCTTTCCGCGTGCAGTTCAGCGATTATTCGCTTCTCCAGATCGGGCATATGCGCAGCACCATAGAAGATAGCGTAACTCTTTTTTTTGCGCCGCTTTAGCTGCTCTTTCAGTACTTCAATTACTCGGGCATTACGAAAATCCAGTATATACGGTTCTAGTGCTTCTAACCCCGGCAAACCCGATTTTTCAGAGAAAAAGGCGAGACTTTGGGCTAAGAACTCTCTTCTCCGTTGAGGGTTAAAATACACGGCTAAGGCGTCAGCCTGGTTCTTCGGCTGAAAAGGAACATTCTGCAAAGCTTCCTGAGCACGGAAAATATCGGAGATAACTTTTAGGAGAAAAGAGAATAACGTCTCCCCTCTCCGCTCGCCTTCAGCTATGAGCTCATCAAATGAAGCATCAGCATGTACGAAGTTATTTGGGCTGTAATCCACCTCTTCCAACTGTAGACTGACCTGCAATAATTTTGCGAAAGTTTCCTGCAACCAGTTGAGAAACCCAGCTCGTTTTACATGGGGATCAGGCTTTACCCCCTTTGGTGCCACCAATTCATACAAAACCAGATCGTAGTTCTTAAACATTCCGTTCAACTGATCATAATAATCCTTGTCGGCGACATGTATCGCACTCACCAAACTAACGGTCTTTCCTCCTATTTGGTAATCGGAAATAGCAACCTCTAATGCCTTGGAAGCGCCGGTGTCTGTGGTTGAAATTCGAACAAACTTCTCCTGTGGGGGAAGCGCCGAGGCATTTGGTACCGCAGCAAAGAATGCAAGGAGAGCAATAACCTGAATATTTACAATCGCCACGACAAAAAAGGGCCGAGCGAGAGGAGAAAAATAGGATCGATGAAAGAAAGTCATATTGCGCGGTAATCGAAGATGTTGTTCCTTCATCGTACGACCTTGCCGCAAGCTTTAACAAGAGTTCTACTACTGCTATGTCTTTTAGCGAGAAGCTCCTTAAATACGGCAGAAATCCGTCAGCTCACGACATCGTCAAGGCTGTGGCTATCCTATCCATGATTTCGGATCACTCGGGGCTTTTTTTATTTGGAGATGATAACTGGTATCGAATCTTAGGACGTGTCGGTGGCCCTCTTTTTTTCTTCGCCATTGGCAACTCACTAAACACAAATGTCACCTGGCGACTATTTCTCTGGGGACTGTGGCTAACCGGCCTCTCCGCCTTCGTCCTCGGAAGCCTCCATTTGAATATCCTGCTCTCATTCTTGCTCTGCAGATTGTTATTTCAGTACTGGAAACCAGAAAATGCTTCCGCTTCACTACACGCCTTGCTGCTCCTCCTGTTCCTTCCACTAACAATTCCCACAAACTCGATATTTGAATACGGCACTGTAGGTCTAAACTGGGCGATTGCTGGCAGGCTCGTGCGGACAAACTCCCCTC
>JAGRAT010000739.1 GCA_020434495.1 Bdellovibrionales bacterium
GTTGAGAAGAGTATCTTGCAAGCGGTTGGTGAGTTGGAGTCTCAGAGAGAGCAGAGCTTTATTCGGTAGCACCAGTTGAGTTTTGTTTGATTGTAACAATTGCCCTTCTTCTGTTTAAGGAGAACGAGAAATGAGGTTTTTCTGTGGCTAGAAAAAAAACGAAGACGCAAAACACTCGGTCTAAGGCAGCACCGAGTAGCTCCAAGAGTAACTCAAAGGGGGATATTCGACCCAACCTTATTCAAAAAGAGGTGGCCTGTGTGTTGCTTGTTTCCTTTGCTTGCTTCCTTTTTTTTGCGATCGGTTCGCACACTAAGTGGCTAGATGGAGTCTCTGCCGCTGGTCTTCCTTGGATTCAGAGTCTCTTTGATTCTCTTCGGACAGAAAACGTGAACATGATGGGCCCAGTTGGAGCGAGGCTTGCAACGGCCCTCTTCCAGTTCTTTGGAATTGCTGTGGTGTTGCTTCCTCTTTATCTCTTTATTTACTCAGGAACGATTTGGGTCGAGGAGAAGAAGGCCTCT
>JAGRAT010000740.1 GCA_020434495.1 Bdellovibrionales bacterium
CCTTTCATTTTATCGAGCAACCATTCCATCGCATCCAGGGAGTTGAGCGGGGTGAGCACCTTGCGGAGCAACCAGAGCCGCTGAATTGCGTCATCACCGAGGAGCAACTCCTCCTTACGTGTTCCGGATTTATTGATATCCATCGCAGGATAGGTTCTTCGATCGGCGAGTTTCCTGTCGAGAACGAGTTCCATGTTACCGGTTCCCTTAAATTCCTCGAAAATAACTTCGTCCATACGAGAACCAGTTTCGATAAGGGCTGTTCCGATGATGGTCAAGCTTCCACCTTGCTCGATGTTTCTCGCAGCACCGAAGAAGCGCTTCGGCTTATGAAGTGCATTTGAGTCCACACCACCAGAAAGAATCTTTCCGGAGGGAGGAACCACTGTGTTGTAAGCACGGGCCAGACGGGTGATGCTATCCAACAAGATGACCACGTCTTTTTTGTGCTCTACTAAGCGCTTCGCTTTTTCGATGACCATCTCTGCCACTTGAACGTGCCGAGTCGCCGGTTCATC
>JAGRAT010000741.1 GCA_020434495.1 Bdellovibrionales bacterium
GGTTTATTTAACACTTAGATAATATTAGGTGAGGGAGAAATATGGAATTTCTAACCGAAATTGATGGCGACAAAGGCCTAATTAAGGTCAACGAGGATCTTGATTCAGAAGCTTCAGGCGAAGCGCTTCGCAAGGCCTTCAATCAAGTTTATGACCAGGGCAAACGCACTGTCATTCTTGATCTATCAGAAGTTCAGATCATCAACAGTTACGGCATCGGAAAGGTTCTCATGTGCTACAAGCGCCTGAAAGCTGAAAACGGTGTGCTCAAGGTTAAGCCGCTGCAAGGTTTTGTTAAGGAAACCTTTGAGCTGTTGATGCTCGACAAGCTGCTTCCAGTTGACGAAAGCTAGGGCTGTTAACTCAGTTTTGGTTCGTCCTGACGCGCAAGAGAGAGCGCTATGGGGAATCGTACAGCCATGCCAAACCTTCTGATTGTCGACGATGATTCGGCGGCCTGCCGCATAGTGCAAGCATTTGCGGAGCAGGCTGGCTGGCATTACGACCTCTTTG
>JAGRAT010000742.1 GCA_020434495.1 Bdellovibrionales bacterium
GACCATCTATCCAGAAGTAGGAGATTTCAAGCGTCTTTTTGAGGGAGCATTCTTCGAAGGGAAGACTGTGAGCTTTATCGAGCATAACGATGTCCTTTTCCGATCGGTCCCCAGTGAAACTGAGGTGAAGAAGGCTTGCGCGCAGTACTTTGAAGCGAATTATTCTGTTGATTACATAGAGAAAATTCAGAAGATGATCGCGAGCTTTCTTACGAAAGGAAAATCGATCACTTTTGCCGATTTCCAGGATATTATTCAGGATGCACTAGAATCGTTAAAGAGCGAGGCTCCGGCAGTATTCCATGTGCTCGATTTTGAAGTGACAACTGGAAAAGATAAGAAGGCTAAGGCTTCCGTAACGGTGCAGTTACGGGATGCCGAACATACTGCTTCTGGCGAGGGGGTCGGTCCAGTTGATGCTGTGATTAGTGCCTTGCGTAAAGCGTGCAGTGAACAGATCGATTTCTCTCTATCCAATTACAAGGTGGATATTCGAGATCAAGGAACAGAT
>JAGRAT010000743.1 GCA_020434495.1 Bdellovibrionales bacterium
AACGCATCCCGAGAAAAAAAGGAACGAGAAGATAAGTGCAGCGAGAATGCCGCGTGATTTGCTCCACATAGTGTTTCCCCACAAAAACCGCTAAGTCATCCGTCCTTGAAACGGTCTGTCCTAAGGGTTATGTGGGGGGATTCCCAAAATGTGAGCCAATCTGCGGCAGAACATGAAATGCCTAGTATTGGGAGCTGTTTATGTCTGATTGTCGCGATGGCTCAGTCCGCTCAAACATCCCTGTTTGAGTTTGCGTAGGTTCCACCGTCTGCTCGCAGGCAGCTGCCTCAGGCTTCTTACACTCAACGTAGGCCACATTTTCTCCGCTTGCTTCAGGGTTGGTAATGCTCGTGTCACCCCCAGCGCAACGGACGAGAACGTTTGCTCTAATAGTTACCGTACAGGTGAAGGTGCCGTTTTCCTCCTCGGAGGATACCGGAGACTCTTCATCTGTTGAGCTCATGTTGAGTTCGACCGACCCAGCGCCACAATTTGGAGAGATCTCCTT
>JAGRAT010000744.1 GCA_020434495.1 Bdellovibrionales bacterium
GGGCACCACAAACAGGGTGAACAGGGTACCGATGGCCATGCCCCCGACCAGCACCAGGCCAATCGAGTTTCGTGCTGCAGCGCCGGGACCAGTTACCAATACCAGCGGGAAGTGACCGGCTATGGTCGCCACGCTGGTCATCAGCACTGGCCGCAAGCGGGTCATTGCCGCCTGGTGGATAGCATCCAGTTTGTTGAGCCCTTCGGCTTGCAGCTTGTTGGCAAACTCAACGATAAGAATCCCGTTTTTGGCAATCAGCCCGACCAGCGTAACCAGTCCCACCTCGGCGTAAATGTTCAGGGTCGTGGTCCAACCGTTAGTCCAGAACGGCATATTCGGATCAGGCATTTTCAGCACCGTGAACAACAGCGCACCGAACATTGCCAAGGGCACTGAACCGGCCAGAATAACCAGCGGATCGCGGAATGAATTGAACTGCACCGCCAGCGCCAGAAAAATCAGCAGCACCGCCAGCCCCATGGCCGGCAGAAACTTGTTACCCTCGG
>JAGRAT010000745.1 GCA_020434495.1 Bdellovibrionales bacterium
CTAAACGTCGAAAAGGCTCGTTTTGACAAAATGATCTCATTTGAAGAGATACGTACGCTCATTACGGCACTTGGAACAGGAATTGGATCGGATAATTTTGACGTCAATAAGCTTCGATATCATAAGATTGTAGTAATGACCGATGCCGATGTTGATGGAAGTCACATTCGAACCTTGCTGTTAACCTTCTTTTATCGACAGATGAACGAGTTGATAGCTCGGGGACATCTCTATATTGCTCAGCCACCACTTTATAAGGTGAAAAGAGGAAAAACAGAGCGGTATATAAAAAATGAATCCTCGATGTCAGATATGATTGTGAGCGGGGGCACAGCAGATTGCTGGCTGCAGTCAAGCGATGGCGTAAAGACAGAGGAAGCAAAACTTAAGCAGCATATCCTAAATCTTGGTCGACTTACCCCGATTCTTCAGGAGTTTAGAGACGAGCGGTGCGATCCAAACGTAATTATCGCAGTTGCCAACGCGCTAAATGGGGAAGATGT
>JAGRAT010000746.1 GCA_020434495.1 Bdellovibrionales bacterium
GGTGGCTTGCAGCTTCGGTTGTAAGTGTTATAGCCCTTCGTGACTGTTTCGGGGCGGACTGAGGAGTCGCAGGTCGTGCCTCTGGCTAGGTCCCTGGACTCTGATGTAGCGACACTATAGTACTTTCGAAAAGTAAGTGCTATTGGTGTTACGCAGCGTCACCGGTTAGGTGTATCATAAACGACCTTCGGATGTTGGCGAAATGGTGTTATCTGACCCGTCTTGAAACACGGACCAAGGAGTCTAACATATATGCGAGTCTTTGGGTGGCAAACCCGCAGGCGCAATGAAAGTGAAGGCACGTTCGGCGTGCTGAGGTGAGATCCGCAAGGTGCATCATCGACCGATCTGGATGGTTTCCTGAAAGATTTGAGTAAGAGCATACATGTTGGGACCCGAAAGATGGTGAACTATGCCTGAATAGGGTGAAGTCTGAGGAAACTCAGATGGAAGCTCGTAGCGATTCTGACGTGCAAATCGATCGTCAAATTTGGGTATAGG
>JAGRAT010000074.1 GCA_020434495.1 Bdellovibrionales bacterium
TTCGAAATAGTTGTGCTTCGTCCGGTAGGGTAAGTTCTGATGGTGGGAGCATTACTACTTTTTCCTGGAGGTAGAGGAAGCGAGCGAACGCGAGGTCAGGATAAGGAAGTTCTCGAGGAAGCGCTGACCAGATCGCCTGAGAGAATTCTATAAGTAGAAACATTCCAGCTTGAGGGAGTATTGGAGCGGAGATATGGGGTGTTCCAGTATGGTGTATAACGCATCCAGAGAGTTCTCGGCTGTACCGTTGAAGAAGTTCCTCGCTTAGCGTTGCCCTACGCTGTTCTCGTTGAGAGTTGTATCTCTCTAATCCGTCGATCAGCAGTAGGCAGAGATCTCGTCTACGCTTGTATTCTGATTGCGTGTTGTTGAGGTACTCTTTTGCCCAGGTGGTAGATGAAGTGTGTAGGCTCGCATTTATCATCGTAGCTGTTGCTCGTTGGAAGAGAGCGTTCGGAGACCATACCGACTGCATGACGAATTCTCTCGCTGCTTTAGTTATCGCCGAGTCTGCAAAGACCCAACCAACTCTCCACTGTGTGGCTCCAAAGCGCTTACTTACGGAGTCTATGGTAATGGTTCTCTTCTTGATTTCTGGGTGTTCGCCAAAGAAGCTTGCATCGTGGGGGGCCGCAAATTGAGTGCCGTCATAGACACGGTCTTCAATGAGCAGGAGATTAAATTCTTCAATTATCGGCGCAATGGACTGAATCTCTCCATTCGTCCAGCATTGGCCATCGATATTTGTTGGATTTACAACGACTAGTGCTTTGACGTTTTTTCCTTCGTTTTGCAACCGGCAGATCGTGTCTCGTATTGTTTCAGGGTCAGTGCTGAATTTGTTTCTTCGGATTGAAGGTACAAGTTCCATTGTGGCGCCAAATAGCTCCGGAGAGTTGGCGAGGAGAATATAGCTTGGGCTAAGAGCGAGGATGACATCCCCATCTTCGCAGATAGCACTACAAACAGCGGAGAATCCGTTAATTGCTCCTGCTGTGATGAGAATGTTTTCTGTTTCAATATGCTCAAGATTTTTTTCGTGGGCGAGTTGGGAGAGCGCAGAGAGTAGGGAAGACTCTCCAGCAATCGAGGTATAGTAATTTGTCGCTTCTTTGTTTCGAGAGATGTATTCGGAAGCTTCCCTTGGGACATCGTGCAAGGCTTGAGCGTCGAACATGCAGATGACCTCTTTATCGGTAAATCCGTCATTGAGGTACGAAAAGGTATTTGATGCTCGCCGTGTGAGGTCTGATCGCTTGGGTTGCAAATGTCGTCTAGCGAGAAATGATTTCATGCTTTCTGCTCACCCTGACCTTCTATAGCGCTTTGTATCCTATGGCTGGTTGGCTGTGGTCGGCAGAGAATCCACTCATGAATCCCGTAAATTGAGTCGGCCTGATATGCTGTAACGCGATATCCAGCACGTTCAATCGCTGTAAGGGAGGCTTTTGGGTAGAGCAACGCTCCATTCTCTGTTGCAGAACGGATGAAAACGAAATCGTGAGGAAGTGGAGTGCTTCGCTCCAGAAGTGCAGGAACCGCAGCATTTGCAATAATTGCCAGTGATACTCCTTCCGGCGGGGCCGCCTGCGACTGATCGTATTTGAAATTTGCTTGGGAGAGGTCCGCAACTCGAATCGTTGGGGCGCATTCGGGGGAGAATTTGTCGAATATATTTCGGGCAAGCGTAGAGACCTCGGGATCGATGTCGATGAGTTCAAGGGGGTGGTCTCGAAAAAGAAGCGCTGAGTGTGGTATCGCACCATGACCAATGACGGTCACACGCCCAATCGCTCTTCCTATTTGTTTTTCGACAAAAAGTTTTTCTCCCTCGTAGTAATCCCTTAAATTCCAAGGATAGTGTTCGAGATCATTAATTTTTAGGGTAATGATTTCGTGAGCAGCTTGCTGCTCGCAGTGTGAATCAATCTCTGCAACTTTTCTAAGAAGTTCTGATGATGGAGTGTTTAAGGAGGGGGGTAATTCTCGGTCATCGAGCTCTATGAGTATGTTGCAAAGTCTGTCGAGGAGTTGAAAGGAACTACGAGGATCTTCGCACGATAGGAACTCTTCCTTGGTTGCAGAAAACGTTTCTAGGAGAGATTCAACTCCATGGGGTGTTCTTGGGTGTTGAGAGGTGGTTGTGTGAAGTGGTGATTGAGCGCCATTTTCTCGCGAAACATCCCCCACTGGTTCATGTGACTGTGACATTACTGTTACTAGAACTCGCGAAAGGTGATATCGGTGGCCCGAAAGGTGTCTTGGGTGAAATCCACAGCTCCCTGAGCTGAGAAGGCCTTGCATGTGTAGATGTCCACACTGAAGAAGAGTCGGGGTTGTTCCCAGGCGTAGAAATGAGCTCCCGAGGTTTCCCAGTGGACCCAACCTGCCCATCCGTATCTATCCGAGCGATGGGTGACCGGGTCTGAGATAACTATCATATCGAGGACTGTGGCAAGCTCTCTCAGGTAGTGGCTGATATCCTCGGCTGAAATTGGTGTCTCCGGATACCCTTCTACGACCAATCGCTGGCGAAAGATTTCTGGGGCTAAGTCACTGTAATTACTTTGATATTTAC
Organism: Bdellovibrionales bacterium; assembly: GCA_020434495.1. Lineage (GTDB taxonomy): Bacteria > Bdellovibrionota_C > UBA2361 > UBA2361 > RFPC01 > RFPC01. Next base: position 2,579 of record JAGRAT010000074.1, read on the forward strand.
GGGTCGGCTGGAAGGTGGGGGAAGCCACATCCATCTCTCCGCCTAGCTGACTAATATTATTCAACTAAAACTCCGAATAATGCATTTATAAATAGAACTGCATGGTAAATATAGCTCCATGCAAGAGATATTTTGATCTAGCAGGATTTTTATCTATTAGCAATATGCTTGCTTGATATATCAAGCAAGCAGGAGGGGAGCCGCTGCGGAGTAGGCAGCCGTATTGTGGAACTGCGAGCGAGTCCTTTAGCTGACTTGGTGAGCGGAATCGAGCCGTCCTATTCCTTGTCCCAATTTAGCTCCGAATCTTCGATGTCGAGGTGTATAGAGAATTTTGAGCAGTAGCAGCCAATGTATATCTCTCCGTTGTGGATATGAGGATTTAACGGGTCAAATACATAGTAGCAAGAAGTGGTTTTTGCAGTTTCCTGCAGATGGGCTTCAATCTCATTACACCAAGCAATTGCATCCAAGATAGTTTTACCATGAACGAGCCAAACAGAGTCGCCACGATCTGAAGGTTGTTGCGCTTGGAGGTTGCTTCCAAGAGCGCTCCAGACAAGAAGTAGAATGGCGAATAATTGTGTCTTCATAGAGTCGTTTAATCCATCTGACATTTAGTCTGAGTTTTTGATTACATTGTCTAGAGCTCGGATTGGACCAAGCAGGTTGTTATGGCAGCCTTAGACGTCCAGGGGGTGTTGCTAGGCTTTTTCTTACCTCGTCTGAGATCTCAATTGATCCAATCCCCAAGGTGTCTCCCGCAGCTACTTTCTGGCAGATCTCTTCTGTTAGGAGCAGGCCAGTTTTTTCACCTCCCGCCCGCTCTTGGCAATAGTCAGATGGCCCGCAGTAGTAGAGGTGGCAACCCCCTTCTTCATACGCGAGTCCTAATCGTGCTTGGGATGTCTCTGGATCGCAGCACTCGGGCACTCGCTCTCCTGGAATGAGCAGCTCTTCCACATCGAACTGCTGCAGATAGTCATCATGCTTCTCAGCGAATGCTGGAATTGTTGTAAGGACATTCGACAGGAGAGTCATTGAAATGGCGAACTGAGAAAATTTCTTATGCATTGCTAGGCCCCTTAGATGAATTATCAACCGCGCGACCTTCTTGGTGGCCGCTGGGGAGGAAGAGCAATTCCTACGCCAATAAAGCAAAATAGTTGCTTTATAAATGTTACCAAAACGAATCGGACCTTTAAAACTTCCTATTATTAGAGTGTTACGAGCTAAAAGGTTGAAACAGCCTGCCTTGCCGAGCGGCTAAAGGGAAATCGAAATTGTAAGATGGGATATATTTTGAAATTGCAATTAGTAGAGCCTCCCACCATTTGGGACTGGTATATCCGGTCTGACGAGAACAACTTCGCCGTTCCCGTCCGGTAATCCTGTTACAAGACACTCCGACATGAAATTTGCTATCTGTTTTTTTGGAAAGTTCACAACAGCAAGCACCTGTCGGCCAATCAGCGCTTCTCTTGAGTAATGAGCTGTCACCTGTGCGCTGGACCGCTTCAGCCCTAACTCTCCGAAATCGACTGTGAGCTTAAAGGCTGGCTTTCTTGCTTCAGGGAACTCCTCTGCTGCGACTATCGTTCCAACTCTTAGCTCTACTTTCTCGAAATCACTCCAGTTTATCTCTGTCATGCTGCGCTCCGCTTTTGCGATAAGTGCTAGGTTAGCACTATTCCGTTGGTAGTATATCAACATGGAGCGGGCAAAGGATAAAGTGAGACAGCAGCACGATTGTCCTGATGAGCTCTCTGCTCCTGCTCGGGAGCGAATTTTTGAAGTTCATGAGGGTGGTAGTGGCAGAATAGATCCAGAAGCTCCGCTCCATTTGGAAGAAGAACTTGAAGGTGCTCCCAGAATTCACCTGAAAATTGATAGCTCCGCTCGACCATCTGAGGAAGAAGCTCGGTTGCGGAGAATTGCTTCGCAACTGATACAGATTCACCCTGAGGAGTCTCCCTTCTTTGAAACTACTGCCAAAGTATTGGCTAGTCGTGGAATTACCTCCTTTGAAAAGTTTCAGCGCTTTGTTGAGCCAAACCTTGAGGAGTATCTCGCAACAAAGTGGGAACTCAAGGGGCTACATGAAGGGACGGAAATTCTTACTTCGGCATTAGAGCGAGGAGAGAAAATTGCCGTTGTCTCAGATTTTGACTGTGACGGGACAACATCTTCAGCGCAGCTCGTTAAAGCATTTCAGGCCATCGATAGAGAACGAGACCTCTATATCTTTCCCGCTGACCGGCACCGTACAGGGCATCGAATTACCGTTGAAATGGTCGAGCGGCTGGCCGCAAAGAATGTAAAAACAATCGTTGTCGCCGACATGGGCATTCAGTGCCACGAAGAGTTTAAACGGGCAAAAGAACTTGGGGTGCAGATAGTTCTTATCGATCACCACGAATTCGAACCCGACCAGCCAATTCCAAAAGTGGATGCGCTCATCGAGCCCTTTCAACCAGAATGTCGATTCCAGGAAGGGTTGCTCTGCACAGCAGGTCTGACTTTTGTATTTATCTCTGGATTAAAGGAACGCCTCGCTCAGTCAAAAGACGAAGAACTCCGTACAAAATCAGAAGCGATTGACTTAAGAAAGTTAGCTCAGCTTGCAGCTACTGGAACTATCGGCGATGTGGTCCCGCTTCGGGGAATTAATCGTGCTATCGTCAAATTCGGACTCGAGCAGATGACGAACGATCCCGACGATTGGGTGCTTGGAATGCGACAGGTGGCAAAACATAAAGGAAGTATTCGTGCTTCACACGTAGCGTTTCAAATTGCTCCTCGCCTCAATTCCTCAGGAAGGATGGTAACAGAGGGGGTGTATGTACCTGGAGAGCAGTACATTGGGCTCGAAGAGAACCGCAAAATCTCCGTAAAGGATCTTCTTGGGGAAGAAAGAGGAGGACGAACGAGTCTCTATACCCCGCAAGATCTCTTTACCTTAAAAGAGAAGAAGTCGTGCAGTGGAGCTGCTCTTACCATTAAGGCCCTGACAACGGAGGCACCAGCCTCTATGAATAGAGGCGAGGCGAACCCGGGAAAGCGGCCTTGGGGTCGACTTGGGCTGTACATGAAGGCGGTGAACTGGCTAAACAATGAGCGAAAGCGAATCCTGAATGAAGCAGTAGCAGAAGCTACAAAGTACATTCCGCCAGACCACCAGGTGCTTGATGGATTGGTAGTTGAAGTGCCTCTCCATGCTGGTCTCCGAGGACCATTTGGTTCCAAACTTGTTGAAAAAACTCTTGGACCAGTCATCGCTCTCAGTAACGTCGATGCGCGTGATGGAGAGCAGCAGATTCTTGGTGGTTCTGGTCGAACTCCAGAAGGGGTGAATATCTTGGACGTCTCAAGAAAGGGGAAAGAATTCCTTGAGTACTTTGGGGGACACGCGAGCGCATGCGGATGCGGAGTGAAGCGAGAGAATATCGCGGCATTTCGTGAATCCTTCCGAGAGGGGGCTGCTGCTTTTCGGGATGCTCATCCCGAAGTTCGTCCTGATATCGTTCATTGGGATGAAGAGATTTCTTTGGATGAACTGAGAGGAAAGCGAGGTATTGAGCTTGTGAAAGATCTTGCTCGATGTCTCGAACCAACGGGGAAGGGAAACCCTGCGGCTCGTCTTCTCCTTCGGAACGTGAACATCTCCCTCGTCACCCGACCCCATGACCGTGATATGGAGATCTGGGTAAATGAAGGAAATTTTCAAGGAGCGAAGCCGGATGTGAAGCTCAAATTTTGGGGTGCGAGTGAGCATCCAGATGTTGAACCGGGAATACGAGTGAATATTGTGGGGCGTCCTCGGGTCTTTCGAAGGAACCTAAACGAAGAGCACGATGAACTTACTTTTGAGGTAGAGGCGGTTCAGCGGATCGAGATTCGAAAGAAATGATCCTCCGTGGACCTACTCTTCAGCCAGATAAATGTGTTTGTAACGAGGATTAACGCTGATTCGAATCTCTGTCTCTCCAGTTGCTTTTGTAATTTGCTCTTCCATCTCGCGGCGATAGGCACTCCCATTTTGTTCGAGTCGATCTCGTAATTTTTCTCGATTCACTTCGTGTCGAAGAACTTTGTCTGCGATATCCGGGTACATTTCTTTGAGCAGTTGTACATCAAGTATCTTTTCGTCTCGGTAAGTAATACTCACGGTTCCGTTCTCGGTTTGAACTGAGTGCTTCTTTTCAGATGAACCGGCACTTGCGTGTTGGTCAATGAGCACCCGCTTTAACGCTTCTTGTGCATTGAGCTCCCGTACTCGCTCGATATCCCAGTGTTCGCCAAGGGGTCGAAGGGTAAGTAATCTCTTTGCCTCATCTTGGAGGATAGATCGCAGATAGAATTCAATCTTTTCATCGGCCGAAAATTCTTCTGGTGGAAGTGGTGGAGCTGAAGTATCAGCTAGCTCGCCGAGTCGTTTCGCAAGTCGAAAGCACAGCTCAGATGAGGTGCGATCGTCTTCCTTCGAAGGAACAACCCCGAGCAGTTCACCAGCTGCGGACGTTAACGAAACAGCACGTATCGGCCAGTGAAGTTGCGGAACAAACCGAGCGACTTCATTGGAGAGAGTCCGAAACGGGGTGTGCTTTTCCTCTCCCTCTTCATGTTTCTCGGTAAGACCGTATTTTTCCGCTATCTTTCCAAGTTGTCCTTTGTCGAAAACAACAACAGCAGGCTCTGATCGCTGAAAGAGGCCCTTGAGCGCCTGGTAGAACCTGGAGTTCTCTTCCTGCATTTCTCCCAATACTTGCAGTGGCAAGGTGATACTCATCCCTTTTTGTAGCTCGGTTTCATTTCCAGTATGAATACCTATTTCGAGAGCCACATTTGTGCGCCCAGAAGCTCCTTTGACGGTTTGCAGAGTGATACACTTTCGTGTTGCCAGAGTATCAGCTAGCGCCTCCCCCATCTCAGCAGTGGAAATGGAGTGAGTGCTCCATTCAGAGCAGAAGGTTGGAAGCTCGAGATTCTGTGAATAGTGATGGTCAAGGTGAAGATCTATGGAGAGTGACGGACCCTTGCGTTCAGTTTTTTCAAAAAGCTGTGAAATATCTGCATCGACAAGCGATTTTGCTCCTCCATGCCGTTCAAGTAAGGCCTCTTTGATGTCAGTTTGTTTTGCCGTTTCTCTTACAACTTCTGGATCTGCAGCAATCGCGGGAACACGCTTAAAGAGTTCATCTAAATCGAGCTCTTTCTTTTCTCGTATTTTAAGCTTTGCAGAACCGTATTCTTCTGATGCGAATTCCACGGCGCTATCGGTTTCGCCGAATCGTTCACTGAGGACGTTTCGAATGGCCTGTTTGGTGTTTTCAATTCGCTGGTCGTAAATCGCAAGTTGTTCTCCGATTGGACGGATGAGATCGATCTGCCCATGATGGCTACGTACGATGATAGCAGCGAGTTCGTGAGGAGTAGAATTAAGGTCTACCTTCGTATGAGCAGCGACATTTTTAACGAGATGCTTCTTCGCTTCATACGCAGCCTGAACATCAAGCGCTGCATAGTGAATTTGACCGTCGTCTAATTGATCTTGTCCCCAGTCACTTGTCTGAGCAGCTTTCGATAGCGAATATCCGAGATTTTCAACGGTGATGGCAGCCAATGTGCGGCACTTGTCGAGAGATGGTCGATAGGTGCGCATGAGTGTACGAGTGTCGGCTACCCCTCGAAACTTGAGTCCGTAGGGAGCGTGTTCGTCAACTTCTCCCTCGTTCTCCATCTCAATTCCAAACGCCTCCATTTGACCTCGGTCAAAGGAGAGCGATTGTCCAATCTTAATGATTTCGGGATTCTCCATCAGGGCCCGCAGAGGCTCGAGCGGGTTCACCATTGTGTGTTGATTAACGGACTCTCTTTCCGCTCTGGCTTCAAGTGGACGGACGAGTACGAGGTACGCTGTTCCCTTCCCTGTTACATAGTTTCCAGCTTTGTCGAGTTTTGGGAGTCCAATTTGGATTACGCCAAGACGAGCATTGATTGGTTCTCCATCTAAACCATATGTTTCAGTATCGAACGAAAACTCGTCGCGTTTCGATGCAAGTTCTACTAGTCGAGAGAGCTGAGTCCCCGTTCGGAGAATTTTGATAGTCCAATCACACTGTTCTTTTCTCGGAGGAAGCGGGCCAAATTCGTTGTGGGCGGTGTACTGTTTTAGGGACCCCGTAAGATTTTGTGTTCCGCCTTGCTCGGAGTTGGTAGCCGGTACATTATCTGAACCGTGTGGAAGCATAGCTTACCCCATGAGATTCAAAAGCTTAGGAATCTCACCCTAGTCGAATAGTGGGGGGGAGTTGTCACGGAAATGTACCAATTGAGCTTAAAATAAGTGAGGGAAGTGTTTTAGCTATGCAGGAGATTGTTTTAACCGTTTTTGAAGGCGATCCCGAGTGGATCGATACTAACGGAGTAGGGGGATACGCAAGTAGTACTGTTACCGGTAAGAATACTCGGCGGTACCACGGCCTCCTTGTTGTTCCTAGTAAGGGAAGTCTATCCCGCTCAGTGCTGATCAGTCGCTTGGACGAGACCATTATTACCGGCGAGCAAAACTATGAACTTGCGGTTCGAGCCTATCGCGAACTCACCGTCCCAAATGGAAGCCATTATTTAAATTCATTCCATTACGGGATTGTCCCGGAGTGGAGATACCAAATAGATGATGCGGTATTCTTTCGTAAATCGATACTGATGATTCCTGGAGAGGGAACTGTGCTATTTCGATACAGTATCGATGAGTGTCCGCATTCGTGTTGTCTTCGGTTGGAACCGTTCCTTGTAAATCGAAATTTTCATAGCCTAAAAACGTCGTCCTATTCAGTCATTGATCGTCAAGATTGGAATGGAAAGAGATTGTTTATCTCCCCAAGTGGAGATTTAACACCTTATTCCTTGGTCGTTCCCCATAGTGAGTTCCATAGTGAACCAGATTGGTACTACAAACTTTTCTACTCCAAGGAAGCAGAGCGAGGACAGGGAGCGGATGAGGATCTCTATCGAATCGGCTGGTTTCATCTTCCTATTGAAAGCGGTGGCACTTATTTTGCGTGTGCGACGATAGAACCAAAGCGGTGGGAAGATTCTCGAGCTTATCCAATTTTGTGGGAGCAGGAGATCGCTCGCAGACAGAAAAATCAAATAGCAAACAGCAGCAGTTCTTTGCTGAAAAAATCTCTTCTGAATGCTTCTTCCACATTTCTCATTCAACGACACGACGCTCAACAGAGCGATCGGTTCCGGCAGTCGATTGTTGCTGGCTATCATTGGTTCACGGATTGGGGGCGCGATGCCATGATAGCGCTCCCAGGACTCTGTCTTATTCCCGGCAAGCTTGATCTTGCAAAAGCCATACTTAAAACATTCGCTGAAAGTATTCAGGATGGCCTTGTGCCAAATCGTTTCACGGACATTGATGGGGAGGCCGAATACAACTCCATTGATGCATCTCTCTGGTTTATCGTGAACGGATATCGATGCGTAAAGGAGATAAACGATCCTCAGTTTCTTCAGCGCGTCTTCTTGCCAGCCGTGAGCGACATTCTCTCGGCGTGTAAGGCTGGCACTCGATTTAGTGTGAAGCAGCAGGATGATTTTTTGTTGAGCGCGGGTGACGGAAAGGATCAGTTAACCTGGATGGATGCTCGGGTAGGTGATTGGGTGGTCACTCCTCGACATGGAAAAGCCGTTGAGGTAAATGCGCTGTGGTGTAACGCCTTTTTCTGCCTTGCGGAGCTCGTTAATGACGTTACAGACAGAGATCGCTTACAGAGTGAAGGGCGTAGGATTCAAGAATCATTCTCATCCTCTTTCTGGAACGAGGACGAGGGATGCCTTTTTGATGTTGTTGATGATGCCGGTAAGGATTCTTCCATTCGGCCGAATCAGGTTATTCCCCTTTCACTTCCATTTGAGCTTCTCTCGAAAGAACAATCGGTGAAGGTTTTAGAGGTTGTTCATCGGGAGTTGCTGACGCCAAGGGGGCTTCGTACTCTCTCGCCAAAGGATCCGCGCTACTGTGGAAAGTATTTTGGCACCGTGCTTGAGAGAGACGGAGCATATCATCAGGGAACTGTTTGGCCGTGGTTGCTGGGACCGTATGCTCGAGCCGTAGCGCGTTACGGAAGTAGAGAACGGCGCGTGGAAACCCTTCAACTTCTTAAGGGGTTCGAATCTCATCTTTTCGAGCACGGAATAGGAACGGTTTCAGAAATTTTTGATGGTGATAGCCCACATCGGCCGCGAGGATGTATTTCACAAGCCTGGTCAGTTGCTGAGCTTCTCTGTGCAATTGATGTGTTGGAAGGATAGAGTGATCAATTGATATTCACTGATGAATAGTCGGTGCGGATCTGTAGTTCAAAAGAAAAAAGCCGCAAAGTATTCGAATATCAAACGAATACTTGCGGCCTTCTTCATTAAACGACTGTTTCGCCGCCAAAAGGTTGTCCAAAAACTCTGGACCAACCGATTGATGCTCCATGAACTCTGTGTTCCCTGCAATTTATCGTTAAACTAAATCTAACGCAGAGTGCGCAGAGATTTTTCGGACGGCCTCCAGCGGCGCGTCGTATTAGCAACAACCACCCTGCTGGCAGCAGGAGGAGGATGTTACACCACGAACCCGGTCCATTCCGTTGAGGAATCCCCAAAGCGCTTCGGTGGCTTTTTTTGCAGCAGCGATCGCTTTTTCTCTATCGCTATCGTCAAGTTGATCAACGAGAACTCGAGTAGCTTCGCTGTGAAGGATGTCAACTTCTCCGTGGAGTCGGAAGTACTCGATGGTTTTATCGTCCTTTACTCCGTAAAACTCGTTGAGCCCTTTAATTTTGGTCTCGCAAATTTGAGGGATCTGTTGTTCGTATACATAAAGAGCTACAAGTCCTTCGATGTAAGAGGAACGAGCGAGCTCGAAGAATGTATTGATGAGGTTTTGTGTTTCTGGGTTTAGATCTTCGCCCCAAACTTCATCGTTTGCTGCGCCCATGCCATTAGCGAAGTCCATCCAGAGTTTTGGGTGATTGTCGTCGCCGTATTCTTCGTCATGGAGATTCTCCATCAGGACCTGGCGCGATGAGAGATCTTCACACAGTGAGTGTGTTGCGCTGATGTAACGGGGAAATGCCTGAACATGATGGAAGTACTGCTTCGCGTAAACTTTCAAGATGTCGCGATCAAGCTCGCCAGCTTCCCAAGCTTGATAAAAGGGGTGAGCGAGCAAACGCTTCTCTTCGGTTGCCTTTAGAATCGCTTCACTTAGTGACATAGTCTTTCTTCCTCCAAATCCCCATTTCAGAATCAATTTTTGTGCTCGCAGAAAACGAACTTAGTAACTATCTGAAATGTCATAATATTTTTTCAAGGATAGTAGTATTACCACAGCACAAAAGGACAGCAAGTGCTAATAACCTACTTATATAATTAAGGGAATTTTCGTAGGGCTTCGGTGACCCCCTAGGAATTTGGTAAATTTGTCAGGGCAATTGGTCACCCGCGAATGAAGGGCAATGAGTTCACAGGTTAAGACATATCGTATTTTCCTTGCGAGGGAGGTTCACTCGGATGCGACCGGGCACTGGATCGCCATGCAAAAGATCCGAAAGGCCGGGGAGATGCGTGAATCCCTGCAGGTTATCTGGGAGCAGATCTCAGATATCTTTGCCCTCGAGGTATATAGCTATAAACAACACATTGAACTTTGCTTTACTGCTTCCGAAGAACACATCGGACAGATCGCTTCAGCTATCTACACTATGATTCCTTCTG
>JAGRAT010000075.1 GCA_020434495.1 Bdellovibrionales bacterium
CACCTCATAGCGAACGGAAGTGACGCTCAACTTGGCTGTAAGTGAAAAGAATGTTTCGCTGGTGCTCCCCCGACTTCCAATTGGCTCCGGCTAGTGTCATCATAGACTTCATGAAAATAGTCCTCATGCGGCAGTAGCTCAGTTGGTAGAGCGTCAGCTTCCCAAGCTGAAGGTCGCGAGTTCGAGACTCGTCTGCCGCTTTCTCCCCCTCGCCTCTTTGGGAAAAATTGAAAGTTATCAGAGGGGGTCCCCCTTCATATGTAAGGGGATGAAAAGAGTGGATCGTGTCTTGCATCCAAAGATCTCAGGGTTGTGAGTTTGGGTGTAAGGGGTTATGCAAACTTATCTTTTTCGATATTTCACTATTACATTACTACTATCATCTGTCCCGGGCCTTACCTTGGCCCAGAGCTCCAATCTCGTTGAAAGCCAAATTGAGCCGCTCTCTGTTTCAAGCAGAATGCAATGTGAACTCCGTCCTGGAGAAAACGGACGGATAGTTCGTATTCGAAAAGGCGCTGTCGTAGTGAAAAATCATAAACGTATCATGCGAGCTCTTCGTAGAGATATCTCTGAACTTAAAGAGCTACGAGAAGTTGCAGCCCTAACCGTTGAAGAATTTGAAGGAATGCAAAGACTCCGTTCACTGCTGAAAGCGATAAGAAATTGCGTTCGGAAAGTAACCCCGAATCAAGGACCACAGGGAGAAACACCGAATTTGGATGGTTCATCACCAACTCCAAGTGCGACTCCGTTAACATCACCAACATCTTCCCCTTCGCCCGCTCCGTCCTCTCCTCCTGGGACACCAACTCCAACCGAGTCCCCGACGGCAACGCCAACAAGCACACCAACTCCGACACCGAGTCCTACTCCTAGCCCAACTCCGAGTCCGAGCCCTAGTCCAACACCAACTTCTTCACCTACGGCGACACCAACAGCCACTCCGACACCAACACCAACTCCGACACCGAGTCCAACTCCGAGCCCTAGCCCGACTCCATCGGCAACACCATCTCCTACGCCAACACCAACTCCGACAGCTCCAAATATGGCGACCTCAGTAACGGATGGCCCTTTCACCTATACATTTTCGGCACCAGCCCGGGTTGGACAATACGTAACAGGAGACTGGTGGGTTCAAGCACCGGTGACCATTACCAGCATTACTCCCGCTTTCAACGGCCAGCTGCACGGATTCATGGTCAATCCAACCTTTGGACCGAACTCTCCTATCGGAAGTGATAGCTGTTATCACTACAACCATCACTTCAATCCAGCGGTGTGCCCGACACTACCACTGGTCCTCCCAAATGATGGGCAGATCCGCTCTATTGTAAAGACTCGCAGTATCACCGAGTGTACAAACTGCTGGACGGATGATGTTATTGGCTATTCTTCTCCATCATACGTGAAAGATGCGTCAGTGCTTACCGTAGTGAGCAACATTCCGGCAACCGATGCCTTCCGACCAAATTATACCGGGACAGTAAAAGTTGAATTGAGAGAGAGTGACGTTGACTACTCGATTTTCAATCTTAATCTTGATGGCTCTCGCTACCCGATGCCAGCGGCGACTCTAATAGAAAAAATGACCAGTCAACCTTGGCTAATCTCAGACGCAGACTGGGCATCAAGATATACCTTTAACATTGCAGCGCAGCCGGGTTATGGACGAGAGGTTTCACTTGGAGTAAACGTGCTAGCGCTCTACGCCATTCACGGAGGGAATCTCCCTCATAGGAATCGAGTACGGCGATTCCTCGTGCAACATGGCTTAGACCTTGCTGCCATGAAAAACGACGCTCCCGAGGCATTTACGGGGAATGGTGGCCAGCTAAATGGCAAAAAACTTCCGATCGTACTACTTACCGCAGCCCTAAAACCTGGTGCTCTAAAAACCTACCTGCTCTATCTTCTTGCAACAACAGAGTTCAGCGAAGACGATCAGATTAGAGACGGAACTCCTTATTTCTCCCCCAATACCTCCGTGTACTGGAATTTTGGGAAAGGACATCCAGGAGAGTCCCTACATCCAACCAACTGGCTCAGTACAAGTGAGTACTATGTAAATCAGATGTCCTATAAATACTGCTGCACCTACAACATTCATGGTGGAACCTGGCTGGTCGTAAGTTTAATGAATCTTTGGGATGTATGGCAGAACGACTCCTTTCGAAGAGGAGTCTGGGGCTACTACGAAATTGAAGATCTCTACCAGCAAAGAAACGCCATGATGGAAGCAACAGGTTCCGACATGGGCACCTGGTATATCGACCCCTCAACCGGTCACGGGGCTCACTGGGGCAGTCAATTCTATATCGGTGAGATCTGGGATCTAGAAGCAGCGGCATTTGATCCGTTTCAATAGCAACCGTAATTAACAGTTTATCCTCTACTGGGGCTGATGTGTAAGCAAGGTCACTCGTCTACCTCGCACCGTGATCTCTTTCTTATCGCCTCGGTGATTGTGGCCGTATACACAATGAAGTCCGTCTTTGATTTGGGCATCTGGATGCGAGAGCAGATCACTTCCCATAAAGAATGATTTTAAATTCCAACGGGTCCGAAATTGCTCGGCCGTCATTCCGCGCTTATGAGCGCGAACTTGATCGTCCTCGGGATCGCATATGAATGGAATATCGAGCTCCCTCTCTAAAGCAAAATGCCTATCGTCTTTGTTTGTCACCCGAAACGTTACAAGCGAGGGATGGGGCAATGCGTGAGTGACAAGAATATCAATGGACTCATCCAATTTGCGAGCGACGATGTCTGTCATTTCGGGAAATGTTGAGAGATCTCCATTCAATAAGAATTTTCCGTCAGGAACTGTCTTATAGAACTCACGCAACTGCTCCGGAGTGAGATCGAGAGCCGCTGGATCAATAAACTTAAGATCATAGAAGACATTCCCCACCAACAACCTGTTCGATTCAGTGTTTATGACCTGCGGTGTAAATTGATTCGGCATCACTACCGAAGGAGGAAGCTCGAAACTTTGAAACGGATTATCTCGCCCACGGAGGTCATGGTTACCTGGGACGAACACCACCACCGCATACGACTTACTCACCTCATGCAAAAAGGAGCTCACCCAATGGGAGGAATCCTGTCCCTTATCGGTTAAGTTCAGATCACCACCACAAAAGAGGATATCACTCCCCTTGGCTTGGCTGATTCGCTTGGCCGCAGCCTCTGCGAGCTCAAGCTCAATTGGGAAATGCCAGTCGGAGCCGATATCAAAGTTCTCACCATTGATATTCACCGTCCGCACTAGTGAGTACTGTGTTAGCGGCGCCTGGAGCCGTTCAAGAGCATGCTTCGCCGAATCATCTCTCTGCAACATGCGATAATTCTTCTGTGTTTTCCCCTGCGGATACCGTCACCCAAACTGGATCGAACAAAGCTCCGATATTCTGAGCTTACTAATGAGATAGGCTATTCCCTCCCCTCCTGTAGTCAAATTTGAATCGAAAAACTTCCTTAAAGAACGAGAATCTGTAACCATTTGACAGGCGAAAAATTCGCTCTGTCGGGGCGATAATAGGAAAGTTCAACTTCACCGACATCATGGATCCTTCTTCCGGCCGCATTGATGAAAATCCATCTCCTATCACTCCTGAATCAGGCTCTATCCCCGAGTCAGCGTCAGATCTTGGATGGGAAACTCTTTCTCATCCTCACTTCGACGGGCCAGTAGCGCCCGTATCTTCCAACCTCCACCATCGGGCATCACTTACCGATATAATTCATTCGCTAAAATCCGCCTTAAAGGGCGATTCTGCTATCAAAGTTCATCCTCTCGGCTTCGTACAGATAGCATTGGATCCGACCAGTTCTCACCGCCTCCATTCAGGCCTTCGGATCAACATTTGGCCGAAAGGATACAAACTAGAAGATGGAAATGACATCCATGCTCATAGCTTCGCCATGACAAGCCGGGTATTAAATGGTGCCATTGAGAATTTCGAGTATGCGTGGAGGGATACTCCAGCTGGGAAGAATTCTATAGGTCATATCACCCATAGCGAAGACTCGAGGCACTTCTTAACTGATACAGGACGCCGAGGAGAATTTCGGCTTGCAAAGCATGACCTGACACGAGAAGGGGAAGAGTATCATGTTCAAAAAGGTCGTTTTCATACAACCCAAGTGGTTGGAGACCAGCTAACCATCACTCTTATTGATCGCTATGACATTGATGAGAGTGCTCCAAATCCCGTAATCTCAACTACTGGTCTTGAGAAGCCAGTGGTCTATGACGCACGACCACTCACTCAGGATCAAGCTCGAGAATTGGTTACGGAGGCGATAAAGACCCTCCAGCAGAAAGAACAGCATACCCTTCTTGATACTGAACCGGTAAAGAAACTCCTCAATCTCCTCTTTTTGCAACAACGAACCGTGGTGGAACTCGGTGTAGGGAGTGGAGCATTAACCGAGCTGATCCTTGATAGAGGACCAGCAAAGGTCATTGGCTACGAGCTATTTCCTGAAGCCACCCCTGCTTCAATTGCCGGCAAAATTGATTTGCGGGTAGAAGACATAGCAGAGGTTGATTTTTCGTACCTTGCAAACGGAGACCCCTGCATCATTGCGCTTCCTCCGTATTCACTACTCACGCATATACGCGAACAGATTATTGATCGCTACAACGTACGAGATGTTATTCTCTCCGTTCCAGAATCCCAACGACGTGAGTTTCCTGATTTTGAAATTGCGGGCTCCTTTGATGGTTCCGCATTCGATCCTCCCACCAGAGGACGACACCTTCTGCTCTATAAGGGGTTCGGAACTACAGCCGAAAGAAGACGGGATTCGCAACCTGGGCTCATTCATCGAGATCTTCGTCAAGCTCTCTCGGACAAATGGGGGCTACGATTGGATGGACAGTGGAACACCGAGGAGCTCCTGCAAGACATGGTGCAGAGATGTTCCGACGCTATCGAACACAGTACCCTCGGTGAGAAGCTTGGACAGAATCGTCGAGTTGTTGTGTTCTTGAGCGATAATGAGCAAAAAATTCCAGAGTGGCAAAAGCATTTCAATCGATATGGGATAGAGGTGGCAACGGCTGATAACTTCGAGCATCCAGATTTTGTCCGTTCACTTTTGAATATTGATATCGACGGCGTTCGTATCGTTGGAGTCCTCCACGAAGCATCGAATCTCTTTCGCGCTGGCACCGACACCCTGAGCACCCAACATCATTTAGAGGTTGTTGATAATGTCAGCACTCTGACTGCTTACGGCTTTGAAGGTGAAAATCTCGTTGGAAAGGTTTACACCCACCGCACTCCCGGAATGGTCGATCACGAACGGAGAGACCCGAATCGTCCTGGCGTTTTTGGCTGGGATGATATCTTCGTTCTTGATTCGGTGGGGCGAACGTACGATGAACTTCGGCGTGATGGGCATAAAATATCATCTCGCGATATGACAGTCGCTGAGTTTATCCGAGACCGCTTTTACTATAAGAACCGCATTGATTTAACTTTCGCTCCTCAGGGTCAAGAAGCTACTGTAGATTTTGGTAACTCTGTTGAAGAGTTTATTCGCTCGAATCCTTATATGAGCGACCCGTCCCTCGAAGCGGTCGGCCTTACTAGTATGTTTCGACGTGTCGTGAATGAAGGGGTCTTTTTTCGCTCGGCGAAGAATCGCCGTGAAAAAAACTATTGGTTCGCTGCTCTTAACGGCGGCCTTCCGTTTACTCCCAAAAGAGATCCTATCCACGAGGCAAAATACACAGTTCACGATCTCGGTCATATGGACATCCTTGAGCCAGTCTTCTCTGGGAAGAACTCCCCTGAGCTTGCACGAGTATACTGTGCGGCAAGAATGATGAGCGAGGCATTTACACTGGTTGAAGCCGATATGATTTTTCCTCATGCACTTGCTGAAGGAGGAGTTCAGTATAATTTTGAAAAGCATCAGGCATATCCGCTTTTTCGATCCCTCGGAATAGATCTGAAAGACCCAGACAATCGAAAAGCAAACCTCAGAAAGATTTTCTACGCCAACGCTCGTTACTGCCTTACTGGCGATGATAGTGAGTACCGTAAGCTTCTTGGTGATTCAACGGAAGGACGAGAAGCATTGGAGAAGTACAAGAGTAAGTTTATGCCGTTCTTCGTTGAAGACTATCGCTGGACAGAGAGAAACTGGGAGAACATGACAACACGTGGTGACGAGTTCGCGAAATGGTGGAGCATGGCGCAACCTATTCGAGATGCCGTAGCTCCAGGGCTCTTATCCGTTGAGGAGTTTGCTGATGCGATTCGACACCGTCCTGGAGATCTTGTTGATCAAGTATTTGAACACTATTTTGAAGATCGTATTGTTCCGGCATTCACCGTGGGAGATGAATACGCTCCAAGAGGAAAACAGCTCGCTGCTGGCTTTCGGCGTTACATGATGGGGCAAATGGCGATTTTAGCGCGATACGACTTTGCAGCGGGAGCAGAGCAGCTTCAAAAAGATATCTCTGATTCCCTTATCAGACATTACTCAGACATTTCCCTCGCTGAGGTTGAGCAGTTAAGAGCACACTATGATCGGTTCGTGGATCGTCTTACCGCGAGCAACCTTATCACCACAGATGATGCAGCGACCTACAAGGAAATCTATCCGCTGTTTGATCCGTACTATGTATTCTATGACGAGGGGACCTCTTTTTATGAGAATCTCGAATCCTTAGCCCGGAAGAAGCTCGACTCTTTCCGTCCATATCGAGGGGAAGAATGATTTCTCAAGAACTCGGCGCAACTCCCCAACCCGATCCTCAAAAATCGAACTCCGAAGAGAAGGGGCTTCGTTCGCGTCACCTCATGACGAAACAGATTGAAATTGGTGGTGGAACGATCTCTGAAAGCAGATTTGTCATCTCTCCTGGCGTAAGGAGGATTGCCGATACCTCCCTTAGTGCAGGAGGCGAAATCGTCGCTTCAGCGATGAAACTGGATCCAGACCTATCGGATTCAGAGCAGTTAGCTGAGCTGCTGACGCGGGAGACCTACTTCACCTTCCCGGACTCTCCTGGTGATGGAGCGGCACTGCTTGATAGAGTAGTGAACAAGGCAGGACATAGATCAGTCACCAAGGTCATTCATCCAGTACATCTCATCGCTGGACTATCGGTACCTGCTGCTATTGGAGTCATTCAGGCTGGTGGCGCAATCGGGAGACTGACCACCAGTAAGACTGGAAGCATGAACGACACGCTCTATTGCGTTTATGGCTCACCAAAAGAGCAGACGAGGCAACAACAGGCTATTGAGCGATTTCTTGAGCTTCGAGGCAAAGTTGAGCAAGAACACTCACCAAGAACCCTTTCCGAAAATGGCACTGAGTTTTTTAATATCTTTAACCTCCAATTAAAAGCTCTCGCCTTGGTACATGAGATGTCCGTGAAACAACTTCACGGCACTCTCACCCATGTACTTCCACATCCAGATATTCCTGGAGAGACAAAAGGACTATGGACTCGAATCGCAGACGACATCCACCACTCCTGCCCCAATCTCATTCACGAACCGAAATGGTACACTGCATGTCGGGCAAGAGCCGAAGACCACGCAGAGAGTTTCGATTCATTCGACGAGATGCGTAGGCAGATTGAGCAAGACGGCGGGGTGATTGAACAGGGAATGTACGTTGCTCAACCTGGCTGCCAGATCACCTGGCCCTCCCCTCAACTCTGCGGAAGTTTTCAGCAGCTCGGATCAGAGCTTCGGCCTGAGCTCCTCGGAATAGAATTCCGGCTAACAGGAATTTCAAGTGAAACGGTTATTGAGCTTATCTCCCACAGCGAAGCAGTTGTGCAGAATCTTCGTCCAGCAACACTCCCGCGGACCGGCCAAGCGCTTTATCGAATTCAAGGCACCGAAGAGGAGAGAGCTTGGCAACGAGATGGGATTGCAAAATTCGTGTCCTTACGGAGAGAGCTGCTTCAAGGAGAGAAAGAGGATTCTACCCCAGATTCGCCAGAACAAACTTACGCCAACAATTTATTTGATCTTGGAAGTCGCGCCGAGTCGCTTCAATTTGGAATGCGACTTGCCGATTTTGATAAATTTTTCATCGGGAGACTTTCACACAAAGGCAACGAGCAGGAGATTCAAGAAGTGGCTCGGAGAATGTGTGAAACTCTTCGAGAACTCTTCCCCCAGCATATTCGCACACCCGACAAGTATTACCAGATGAACAACGAAGCAAAGTATCATTGTTAAAATCTGGCTAATTTTCGTTCGAGCTCAAAGGGGATCGCAACAAACATCAACTTCTCATGGGCAAACAACCCTGTCACCCTTTAAGAAACTCTACCTAAGAAGCCGTTGCTTCTTTACTGCTCGCCTTTTTTGGCTTTCCACTAGTGGATGCACGAGATTGAAAACTCTCCCACGCAAGCGCAACCGGCGAAGCGATAAAAATCGTCGAATAGGTACCGGTAACAACACCAACTGAGAGGAAGAGCGCGAGCTCAGCGATTGCTCCCCCACCAAATATCAGTAGCGCAAGGGCCGAGAATAAGGTGAGCAAGCTCGTTATAACTGTTCGCGACAAAGTGGAGCTAATACTCTGATTAATAATGTCTTCCAGGCTCGTATTTTCCCGGGCTTTTAGAATTTCTTCTCGTACCCGATCAAAGATAATAATCGTATCGTTCACCGAGTAACCAACGATCGTAAGTGCTGCCGCGAGGGTGGCGACACTGATGGTCATATCACTTATGAGGTAAATCCCCATAGTAA
Organism: Bdellovibrionales bacterium; assembly: GCA_020434495.1. Taxonomy (GTDB): domain Bacteria; phylum Bdellovibrionota_C; class UBA2361; order UBA2361; family RFPC01; genus RFPC01. The sequence continues at coordinate 8,754 of JAGRAT010000075.1, forward strand.
CGATCACATCATGAAAGAGCGCTGCAACCGCTCCAACAGCGAAGGCGAGCTCAAATCGAAAGCTGATATAAAGCAGCATCCCAACAAGGCTGACGAGAATAGCAATGAGGGCGTTCTTCTTTAGTTCTTCTCCAATTGTGGGGCCGACGAAGTCTGCCTTGATAATCTCGAACTTATTGCTGTAAAGACCCTTCAAAGCCTCAGAAACGAGCTCACGCACTTCACCGGACTTCTTTTCACTTGAGATGCGAATAGAGAACTCTTGGTCATCCGACTCAAAAGACTGCACAATAGCATCAAGCTTTGCTTTCTCCATCAACCCACGGATCTCGCCAGAGGACGATTCTGCATCAATTTTAACAACAAGCTCATGCCCACCGAGATAATCAATCCCGAACTTCTTCTCACCGAGCGAGTACCATTCGAACAGCGAGAAAGCTATCACGATAAGCGATAACGCGTAGGCAAAGTAGCGCTTGGAAAGGAAGTCAACTTTAAGGTTAGAAGGTATTAATTCCATATCGTAACGTGTCCTCAAACTCTAAATTGACAAACCTCGACTTCCGCCCTTCAGTCGGAAGATGTCGAAAGAAAGTTTGGCAACAAAAGTTGCGCAGTAAATGGTAGTGAGAATTCCAATCGAGAGCGTGACTGCAAAACCCTTAATCGGACCGGTCCCAAAGTAATACAAGACCAAACCAGCAAGGAGGGTAGTCACGTTCGAGTCAATGATAGCAGAGAGCGCTTTACCAAATCCGGCTTCTACCGCGGCATCACGTCCAGCTCCGACACGAAGCTCTTCTCGTATTCGCTCGAAGATGATGACGTTTGCGTCAACCGCCATACCGACAGTGAGGGCGAGTCCCGCAAGCCCGGGCAAGGTTAAGGTTGCTCCAAAGGCCGAGAGTCCCGCTAAAACAAGTAAAACGTTCAGTGCCAATGAGGCGATAGCAACAACACCTGACTTTTTATAGTACGCCACCATAAAGAGCATGATTGCGACAAAGCCAACGACGATAGCGAGAACCCCTTTCTCGATAGACTCCTTCCCAAGAGTTGGGCCCACTGTTCGCTCTTCGAGCACTTTAAGAGGAGCAGGAAGCGCACCGGCTCGAAGAACCACTGCAAGCTGCTTTGCCTCTTCAAAGGTGAATCCACCAGATATGCTCGCCCGACCACCAGCAATTGGCTCACGAATAACTGGAGAGGAATACTCAACCCCATCAAGAATAATGGAGAGCTGACGTCCTACCCCTTCGGTGGTGATTCGTCGAAAAGTTCTGGAGCCCTCTCGATTAAGGGCGAGGGATACCTCCACCTGGCCATTCGCCGTTGATACTCGGGCATCATCGACAGCTTCCCCAGTCATCTGAACTTCGTCTTCAACCGCCACAGAGGCCCCTTCGCGGGTCTTCACCTGTTCAGCAAATCGTCTCGTTTCAGTATTTGGATGAAATCGGAATTCGAGCTTAGCTACTGAACCGACGATCTTCTTTACGGAATCAACATCGGAGGCCCCAGGCATCTGAAGAATGATTCTCTTCGTTCCCACTTTCTGGATGAGCGGCTCTGACACACCGAATTGGTCAACTCTATTTCGAAGTGTCTCGATCGCTCGATCAACAGCACTTCGCTCTATACGACGAGCCTCTTCCTCTCCAAGGGTAAACAGGAGGGTAACCTTACTTCCCGAGCGCTTTTCGTCTGAGAGGCGAAGGGTATCAAACTCTTCTTCCATAAATGCGCGAACTTGATCGACAGATCTATCGCTCAGAAGAGTAAGTTCAAGCTCTCGATTCGTATTCGCCAAAACCCGCTGAACGGGAACCTTCTTCGAACGGAGCTCACGACGAGCCGCACTTCCTACTGTTTGTAGGTGGCTCTTCACCGCTTCTTTCACCTCAACTTCATAGACGAGGTAGACCCCTCCTTGAAGATCGAGCCCGAGTGAGAGCGGCCTTGAAATCCAGGCGCCATCCCCAAGCGACTCCTTGAAAAAAGTCGGCAGCAGAAACGCTAGCGCACCTAGTACCACCAAACAGTAAATGACTATACGACGTGTGAGGTCACTTCCCATGCAGCCTCTCCTCTTGCTCCAATTACGCTCAAAATTCCAATTCGCTTAAGCCGATTTCTTTTTCGATTTCGCGCTATTGCCTAAATTACCCGTTGATGACGCTACCTTGTCCCCTACTTCTTTGACAATGGAACTCTTGTGGAACTTCACTCGAACCCCATTAGACACCTCCAAGAAGACATACTCATCTTCGACACTAGATACCTTGCCAACAAGCCCACCTGTGGTAAGGACCCATAGCCCGCTTTTTAGGGCATCAAGGATCTCCCGCTGCTCCCTATCCTTCTTCTCCTGCGGACGAAGCACGAGGAAATAGAAGATGAAAAAAATGATACCAAAGAGCGGCATCACCTTTATGAGACCCTGGAGCAGCCCTTGGCGACCAGGCCCCTCAATAGGAGCACCATCAAGCGCTGTAGTAGTTACAGCTGAAGTAGCACTCTCTTGGGCAAAACTGAGATCGGGGGCAAAACAGAGCAGCGAGAACACCAATATAGTAAGGGTGAGAGTTAAGAACGCACTACGAACCATCAAAGCAGCAACACGCGTTTGAGAACCACGAATGTGAGAAGCTGGGTGGACGGAGACAGATTTGGCGGGTCGGATGTAGTTCATTTGCTCCTAAGGGGTTTTAAAACTGGGCGACAAGGCATTTTCCGTCGCTGCATAAGCGCTCTATTGTTGTCATATCACGGCTGAGAGATACAAGGTTTGGAGGCAAAAATCGAACAAAACTGCTGCGTTACCGCCCCTATTCTCGGTATTCACTCCGCGACTACCGATATTGAGCGATTATTGCGACTCTCCCAAGAACGCTCGAGAAGCAGCTCCAGTGCGGGAAACAAAAAATCCACTGACCACTAGACCCTTAAGCTCGGGTGGATGAGCTGGGTTTCTAATAGAAAACTCCAAGTCCAGAGATTCCGAGTCACTTACTGAGCTAGAGAGATATTTAAGCCTATTACCAGCGAAGGCCATAACGACCGTGTCATCAGCGAGTACTCCGAACTTTTCCCCTTTTGGATGAAGCCGTAATTTCAACGGAGCATCCCCCAAAGGGGCTTGTTTCACCTCATATCTCAAGGAAGTAAGTTCTGGTAGCGACTCCTCGAGTTCTAAATACTCACTGCTCTTACTGACAGCACCAGTAGCTGAAACCGGGATACTCACCGTTGCTGGCACCTTCTTCGGTATGCACAGTTGATCACTACAGGCGAGCCAACGAGCAACCACTTCCGCCCGAATTTCCTTTTGAGAATCTTTGGCGGAGCGAAACGGACCGAGCACGACCGCAAACGATCTTTGGTATTCGTAGCTCAACCCACCGTCTGGATGCTCCTTTACTGCCGGAGCTGGCCACCGTTCTTCCATTTCAACCGAGGCACCGTTGATGGTGGCCAAAAAAACCGTTGGCAA
>JAGRAT010000076.1 GCA_020434495.1 Bdellovibrionales bacterium
CATTCACGGTTACCAATCCAGGTGTTTTCGGGACAATGATCGGAACACCAATCATTAATCAACCACAAGTGGCGATCCTCTGCCTTGGCCAGATAAAGAAGCGCCCTGTAGTGATCGATGACATGATTGGCATTCGAGAAATCTGCTATCTCACCCTATCATACGATCACCGGGTGGTTGATGGTGCGATGGGAGGACAATTCCTCGCCTTTATTCGAGAGTATCTCGAAAACTGGGACATGGATCGTCCTCTTTACTAATTACTCTTCGATTGCCATCCGATGCGCGTTGTTGGTGGAACAGCAAAAGGTACAAAGCTTCTCGCTGTTCCTGGAGACACCACTCGTCCGGTGCTCGATCGAGTCAAAACATCGCTCTTTGATATCCTGCGACCGAGCTTATCACAGGTATCCCTCTTCCTCGATCTCTTCGCGGGGAGTGGAAGCGTTGGAATCGAAGCGCTGAGCCAGGGAGATGGACGCGCCATCTTCCTTGACTTAGAAGAAGCAGCAGTAAAAACGATTAAGGCAAACTTAGACAAAACTCGCTTCAGCACTCGAGCTGAGGTGCGTCGAAGTGACGCCTTCGGATACTTACGAAAGGTAAAGAAAGTTTTTGACCTTATTTATGTCGCCCCTCCACAGTACGAGGGACTCTGGCTTGAAGCACTTAAACTTATCGCTGAGCGTCCACAGCTACTTTCTCCCTCTGGACGAGTAGTTGTGCAGATAGATCCAAAAGAGCGCGAGGGATTCTCGAGCGCAACGCTTCAACTTTTTGATGAGAGGAAGTACGGCAACACCCTGCTCCTCTTTTACAGAAAGACAACGACAGACCACTAAAAATTCGTGAGTGGAAAAGATCTCTAGAAGAGACTTCTAAAGATTATCGGTAACAACAAATCGGATCTCTCGGATCTGCATCTCAGAACCAACGAGATCCTGTAGACGACTGAGCATGGTATCCTTAAAAAACGAGAGCTCCTGTGCCCAAATCGGATTTTCGACCTGCACGAACAACGTTCCACGCACGACCTTAAGGGGCTTCGCGTGTCGAGCAATGCGAGAGCCCACTATCTCATGCCAGTGGGTCACAAAAGAATAACGGGAGAGTTTATCGTGTAGCTTTGGGTTAGCGAACACCGTACGTAGCACGCTGTCCACACGTGATGGGTCACGATCACGCCATCGCTTCCCCTTGACGCGATAGCCGTTCCAATTCCTATGAGAAGATGACCCGGACTGCATAGGGGCATTGTAGCTGAGCACGGTCCCTAATCAAAGAAGAGAATATGAGTTAGGGCTTTTCAAAGAGAATAATCGTCTCGTTGTCCCGGGTCACCCGAAGCTCCTCCCGAGCAACCTTCTCAAGCACCCGTGGATTTTCCTCCATCCCTACCAACTTCGCCCTCATCTCGGAGACCCTCTCCTCGACTTCCTGCTTTTTTTTATACTGAAGGTCGTGCTGATCTCGAAGAGAGCGCAGATCCAAGGTGCCGCTAGAAGCAAAAAAGGTGAAAAAGAAGAGAAGAGCGGAAGAGCCAAGAAGGATATAAGAGAAATACTGTTTCAAAACCTAGATTCCCAAAATAAGGCAGGTCGTCCAGTCACTCGACCCAACAACAGTAAGCGCCAACAACAGTAAGAGATAGCAGCATCAACGGGGCTACTCTCTGAACCGTTGCTTTCAATACTCCTACTTCGTAGTCTACGGAAGTCCTGGGAGTTGTAAACCCCTGTTTCGAACCCCACAGTTTTTTATCTTTCAACTCAGTACTGATTTTCACCTCAGCACTGATCTTAAGAGGAGCACGCATGAGCAGCTTTGGTAGCAGTATAATTGATAGCGTCTTTGCATACGAGTGTTTGGACTCGCGAGGCTTCCCTACCGTAGCAGCAACTCTACAACTGACCGATGGCACCATCGGACAGGCCGCAGTTCCGTCTGGAGCTTCTACTGGGGAATATGAGGCCCACGAACTTCGTGATGGCGACAAGGATAGATATAACGGGAAAGGAGTCTTGAAGGCTATCGAGATGATCCACCAGGAGATTGTCCCAGAAATAGCCGGGATGGATGTTTTAGAACTTTCAAGTGTGGATAGAACACTCTTGGAACTCGACGGCACTCCAAATAAATCTCGGCTAGGTGCAAACGCGATCCTCGCTGTCAGTCTTGCGGCTGCTCAAGCCGGAGCAAATTACTTAAGCATACCGCTCTATCGATACCTTGGCGGAGCCAATGCTCGCGCTCTTCCTGTGCCGCTCGTTAATGTTATCAACGGAGGCGCTCATGCTACGAACTCACTGGACTTTCAGGAGTTCATGATCGTCCCTCATGGATCGGGAACGTTCTTCGAGAATATTCGAGCAGCCTCTGAAGTCTTCCACACCTTGAAGAAAATGTTGGTTGAAAAAGGCTATAGCACTGGCGTCGGTGACGAAGGTGGTTTTGCTCCAAACTTCAAGAGTCAGGAAGAGGCTCTTGATATGCTCCTCCAAGCTATTGAGGCAGCAAAGTATACACCAGGTGAAGAGATATCACTCGCGCTCGATTGTGCTGCAAGTGAGTTTTATAGTCGCGATACTAAGAAGTATGTGCTCGAAAAGAGCGCTCAAGGAGAAAAGAGTTCCGATGAACTCATCAAGCTTTACGAGGGCTGGCTTGATAAGTATCCAATTGTGAGCATTGAAGATGGCCTTGACGAAAATGATTGGGACGGTTGGCGAAATATGACGCAAGCCATTGGCAATCGTGTGCAGCTAGTCGGGGACGATCTTTTCGTCACAAATCCGACACGCCTTCAAGAAGGAATAAATCGAGGTTGCGGAAATGCCATTCTCATCAAACTCAACCAGATAGGAACGGTCAGTGAAACCCTTGAAGCGATCGGGCTTGCAAAGGACAATGGATATCGCTCGGTGATTTCCCATCGCTCTGGGGAAACTGAAGATACGTTTATTGCGGATCTTGCCGTGGCAACAGGAGTTGGACAGATAAAAACTGGTTCGGTTTGTAGAGCGGAAAGGACCGCTAAGTACAACCGCTTACTCCTGATTGAGACAATGCTCCACGGTGAGTCATTTGTTGCTAACCCTTTCTAGGCACCAGTGTAACCGTTGAGCTCAGAACGAAAGAAGCCAGCAAGACCCAAAAGTCAATCTCGGCCCGGATCTACTCGATTAAGAAGCTGGCTGCAAGCGGTCTCCATGAATCTGCTTGCGGCCTCGGCGGTGGGCTTTGCTTGGTGGTTCCCTGGGACATGGACGAGCTTCGGACTGACCTGGCTAGGAGGAATACTCCTCGTAAATATTGCCAGACGGGAAAGACCACTCCGCAATCTTTATTTATGTGGCTGCATAGTCCAGATCATTGGTTTCTATTGGATGGTGGAACTCATTGACCGATTTGGCGATTTTACGCTCTGGCAGTCAATCGCGATTTTCTCGCTCTTTGTTGTTGCAAGTTCCGCACAGTTCCTCTTCTTCGGCCTATTCTACAAACATCTTCCGCAACAGCTTGATTGGCTGGCTATTCGAGCACCTCTTGCGTGGGTCATTTTTGAACTCGTAACGATACGAATTTTCCCCTGGCACATCGGACATACCCTCATCTCTCTCCCGGAACTTACCCAGATTGCAGATGTTACTGGCAGCTTGGGGCTATCGTTCCTCGTTCTCTGGACAGCGGATAGTTTAAATCTCATCCATAGGTATCGCTCCGGTGCGGTAGCGCTCGGTTTGGCATTTTCTTTCGTCTTACTGTACGGCGCCAACAAGATCGACCTGTACAACGAGAAAGCGTTATCAAGAAGAGAAATTCAGCCCGTTGCTGTATCACTAGTGCAAGGAAACACCTCGCTTCTCAGAGAAAGCGACGAAGAAGTTCCGGATAGAGATCTTGCTCACTATAAGAAGCTCTCGGAAAATTTAGATCGGGAGGGAGAGCTCATCATTTGGCCGGAATCTGCCATCCTTCATTGGGTTCCAACAAAACTGAAGCGCCAACAACAAGCCCCACGACTCCCGAAGTTTGAGCACGCCACCCTGCTAACCGGGTCTCTCATGTGGGAATCCCGAGAAAAATTATACAACAGCGCATTCACTATTGCTCCAGATGGGACCATTGGCTCTCCCTATCACAAGCGAGTGCTGATGCCTTACGGAGAATATACCCCCTTTAGCGATCTCTTTCCGTGGCTTCTCGAAATTAACAATATGGCGGGAAACTTCACCGCTGGTCATGACCCTGAAGTTCACACGATTGATCTCACGAATCGAGAAAGCCCGATTCACGCAGCCACACTTATCTGTTACGAAGATGTCGTTCAGGAGCTTGCCGCGGAAGCAGTTCGCGATGGAGCCGAGCTTCTCGTTAATCTCACCAATGACGCTTGGTTCGGAGACTCCCCCGCCCTTCATCAGCACCACCTCATTGCTTCTTTTCGCGCTATCGAGAACAAGCGGTACCACCTTCGTGCTACCAACACCGGAAAAACTGCTATCATCTCCCCACTTGGCGAAACCGTTTCGAGCATTCCGACGGCCACCCCTGGCGTGCTCTCAGGCAAAGCCTATCCAATTTCCGATAAAACCCTCTTTTCGAGGTTCGGGAACACCCCTTGGTGGATTCTCTCCTTGCTTACCAGCGGCCTCGTTCTCCTTAATATGATTTTCGGACGACCTCGCCAAAGAGCCGTCGATTCATAGCCTCTGTTTTGCGATTCACTATTCACGCTTCATTAATAAATTGAGACTCGATAGAGTACTCCGGTAAAGATTAATCTCCTCCAGGGTGTTCCTCTTAGGACAGTAGAAATGACAAAACAAATCACCATTCTTCTTTCCCTTTTCTTCGCATTTATAATTTTTTCTTCGCCACCCCTTAGAGCCGAATCCCCAGAAGATCTCACCGACTGGACGAGTTGGATAGAAGATCGTCATCCCGAGTGGGGCTGCGCTTTTCAAAAGCCTGGACTGGTATCGTGTGTTTGGCCTGGTCGAATTCAATACCAACTTGATGAGAAGAAAGGCCTGTTTACTATTCGGGTGAGAATGCTCGACAAAGGGGAGATACAAATCCCTTCGAGCGCAGCACTCTTTCCAGCAAACCTAGCGGTTAGAGATTCTTCCGGTAAGGAGCTTGAAGTCGAAAGTCGTGCCACTCAATCAAACGTGTACCTCACGCTTCCCGTCGGAGAGTTCACCGTATCAGGCTCCTTTACCTGGGATCGTATCCCATCAGAACTTCCGATCCCCTCTCACTACGGACTGTTGGATCTCAACCTCTCAAGAGAAAATTACAACTTTCGTCGCGGCGATCAGTCGGTTTGGATCGAAGAGAAGGAAGCTGGCAAAGCAGCAGAGCAACTTACCATCTCCGTTTTTAGAAAGATTCACGACACTTCACCTCTCCAAATTGAAACTCTACTTCGCCTGCGAGTCTCGGGAACGAACCGCGCCTTAAACATTGGGCGAGTAATCTTACCAAACACCACTCCAGTAAAAAGCTCCTCACCACTTCCGCACTATCTCTCAGCGGACGGCAGTCTTGGGCTGCAACTCACACCTGGAGAACACGAGGTACGGATAACGTCTGTCGTCGGGCAACCCGTTGAATCTTTGCAAGTCCCATCACTCCCTCTAGGTGAATGGCCCAAGGAAGAAGTCTGGGCCTATTTTGCAAACTCCGCCTTTCGCTCGGTTTCTGTTAAGGGAGCTACTCCAGTTCAAGCAGCGCTCACTCAACTCCCAACTGAATGGCAGGGAGGAGCCTCATACATAGTGCAGGGAGGAAGCGAAGTTCACTTTGAGCTTCTTCGACGGGGGGAACAAGAGCCCACAAAGAACACGATTGCTCTCTCTCGCAAATTCTGGCCAGACCTAACAGGAGATGGATTTACGGTACAAGACCAGTTCTCCGGAACAATGAATAAGGATTTTCGGCTGAACGCTCTCTCTGAAACCCTTCTTGGACGAGCACTCGTCAACGATCAACCAGCACTTATCACCAACGATCCGAATTCAGATTTACAGGGCCTCGAGCTTCGCGACCAGCAACTCAATGTGACCGCAGTTTCTCGCCTCCAAGATCGAGGGAGCTTTCCAGCAATTGGCTGGAATACTGTAGTGGACTCGTTGAACTTCACCCTCCATCTTCCTCCGAGCTGGCTCCTCTTTCATGTGAGCGGGGCCCAAGCCGGAAAATCAACTTGGGTAGATTCATGGACACTGCTCGATATCTTTATCGCTCTTCTTATCGTTTTAGGGAGCTTCAAGCTCTTTAATTGGCGAATTGCGCTGGTAACTTGTGCGATACTATTACTCGGTCACAACGAGTTCATTGCCCCTCGCATATTCCTCATTTACGTACTCATATTTTATGTTTGGCGATTGCTTGCAAAAGGTCGCGGTCGGGGTTGGGAAATCGCTAGTAGTGTCTGCCTGGTCGTCACTTTTGCCGCACTTACTCTGCAGTCTCTATCTTTTGCAAAGCTGCAATTTATTCAGATGCTCTTTCCGCAGCTACAATCCGGAACTCGATACACAACATTTATTCAACAACTCTTAGAGGGGATTGAAACCTCCCTGTTTATTTGGCCATACCTCTTACTCCTTGCTGTAATCGTCATTTTTGCCGTTCGCTCATTCTTTCGCTCAACTGGATTTTGGAATTTCATTGGGCGGGCGGTACTCTATGGGTTAGTTTTTATGGGGGTCGCTGTTGTTCTCGGACCAATGACATTTTCCGCCGGCTATCTCCCAATGCAATCCAGCAATTACTATAACGAATATGATCAGGTCGCATCATCAGCACCAATAACGAAATCGTATACGAGCGCCATCCGAAATGCGGAAGAGAATGCACCAGATCTCCAACAGTCGAAGCGTCAAGAGAAGTTTTCGTACGAATCGAAAAATTTACTTAGTGGCCCCGCTGTCCCGTCTTGGCAATGGAAGTACCACTACCTCTCTATTCCTGGTCCAATTGGGACAGACTATGAGGTGCAATTCGTCCTCTTTCCACCCTGGATAACACGAATACTGTGCGGACTCCGAGTACTTGCTGCGCTGCTGCTCATCGGCCTCTTTTTCAACGCTCTCGGGTACACCAAATTTTTAAGACCATACATTGATCAGGCTGCTGGACTGTCAATCCTTCTGCCACTGGCCTTGCTCTTACAGCCAAGCACCGCGCACGCTGAATACCCCTCAGCACAGCTGTTGGACGAGCTAGAAGCTCGCCTACAACAGGAACAGTGCTCAAATGACCCTTGCGCAACCATTGAAGATATCAAATTGGACATCTCTGGCACCGAGTACTCTTTGAAGCTGTCTGTTTCAAGTAACGGCCGCTCTTCTGTATCACTCCCTGGCCCACTTGAGGTCATGTTGCCGAAAAAGGTGATACGAAACGGAGAAGAAACCATTAGCTTGAGAAGATCCTCAGGCGGATACTTATCGTTGCAAACTGAAGATGGTAGGAATCGGTTTGAGATCCAAGGGGTCCTCCCCTTGGAATCGTCTTTTTCCCTCCAATTTGAGACACGTCCCCTATATGTCGAGGTAAACGCCGAAGATTGGTTTATAGAGGGGCTAACGTCATCTGGATTTGTGCGTGATAGCATTCGCTTTACAAGAAAGAATGTGACGGCCGATCCTCAGGGAGAATCATCTCTTCCAGATATAGAGAACGCAGCCCCCGCAGATCTCCCGACCTGGTTTGAGGTCAAACGAGAAATTACGATAAGTGATCAGATACGCACCTCACTAGAAGTTGTTCGTGTTGGGATGCTCGGAAAATCCGTTCAGGTAAGAATCCCACTCCTTGAGGGCGAAAGAATTACTTCGGGTGCCGCTACAGTAGAAAAAGGTGCATTACTCGCCCGCTTCGGTGCGAATTCAAACACCATGCTTTTTGGCGGAGAACTTCCGTATACTGGCAAACTGCATTTGAAAGCATCCAAAAAGAAAAATTTAAACGAGCGATGGACCGTGCAATGTTCACCTATTATGAGCTGTTCACTTGATGGGCTAAAGCCGATGCATTCGGTTTACAGCGGGAAGAAGGCGAATGTTTGGCTACCCTTCCCCGGAGAAGAAGTTCACGTTCAATATAAAGATCTCACCGGCATCAAAGGCGATTTCCTAACCCTTGATGAAACAAACTACGACATTCAATGGGGAGCTCAACAACTCAGTGGGACCCTCACAGTGCAGTTGAGGGCTACAGAACAGACGACTTTCAGCATTACCGCGCCTCCTAAAAGCACCATTAATAGTCTTCAAGTTGGAGGCGGAAGTGGTAGCGGAGATGTCAAAGAGAATACTGGTGTGGTGCTGCTGAATCCTGGAGAGCATACGGTTTCTCTCCAATACTCTTTACCGTGGCAAGCAGGAACAGTCGAAACCGCTCCACCTATTCTACTCAGTGCGCCTGCTCACAATGTAAAGATTCAGATCCACCCCTCCCCGGAACGATGGATACTTTGGACCGGTGGAGTGAGCTGGGGACCATGCGTTCTTTTCTGGGGAAAGCTCATTTTCATTGTCGCCCTATGCGTTGGACTTTCGCTCATTTCGATTTTACCCATGAAACCAATTTCAGCAGCAATGCTTGGCGTTGGGCTTACGAGCATTCCTATTATATGGATGACTATTCCACTTGCATGGCTCGCGTCGTTGAAGCTCATTCCGCTGATGAGAGATCAGTGGAATCATCTGGTGAAACCACTTCGACTATTTCTCTTTGTTGGGCTGACTCTACTTGCACTTGTTTTCTTCTTTAAGATCGTTCAGATCGGATTGGTGCTAAGTCCCCCAATGCTGGTAGTCGGCAATCAATCGAACGCATCGGCTCTTAAGTGGTTTGTGGATCATTCGGAAGCTGGACTGCCGCAGCCTTGGGTACTATCACTGCCGATGTGGTGTTGGCGTGCTTTTGCCTTGGTATGGTCAACATGGCTAGTGCTCGCCATGTTCTCCTGGCTTAAGCTCGCAGTCGATATGGAACGAGAGGAAAATTCTTAGACGATACCTTCACTTCCTACTTCAATGGCGAGCGGCATAACACGTATCCAAGAAATGGCATTTTTGGACAGTCGATGGAGTAGCGCCACTCTGAAATTTATTATTGGGGAAGTTCCGATGTCTCAAACCCCATGGAGGTAGCAATTGAGCTACATTACCGATTGGACGACTTCAGAGTGCTCTCTCGTGGTGACCAGCGAATCGCTGCAGCGTTTCGCTAGCGCTGTAACTGGCCAACCCTTCGGAGCGAGCACCGATGGAACCTTCGAATTTCCAACCTCACGTCAGGGCTGGTGTTCGGGAAGAGTAGAAGAAGATGGCGCGCACATCCAGACTCTGATTCTCAAGGGAGCTGGGTCTGACGATGCGTACAGTGATCTGACTCTTCTCAAGAAGATCGAAGGAACGATCGTCGCTCGCCTGTGGTGGAACGACAGAAAAGTGTGGGAAGAACTCGTCTTCTGATCAGCGGCGGCGTGAATTCTCACTGAAACCGGGACCACACGGAGGTTAAATTTGATGGTTTCATAATGGCTATTGCCCGGCTTGCCTCGTTGTCCGTTATCAACTTGGACCAATTTCTTTTTGGGAGAAATGCAGATACCTATAGTTGGAGGCCAGCTCGAGATAATAAGCCGAAAATCACTTTGAATATTGAGATGTATAGCAGTTCTCAAAAGAAATTGCCGCGAAGCGGTGGGTTCTTTTGAGGGCTGCTATGGCAGAAGACCGGAGGGTCTCCCCAGCAATAAAGAGCGCTTCTCTTGAAAAAAAACTGTGTCAATCCAAAGGATTGACGCTGCTTTGATTCATGAGAACTGCTGTGTATCTTCCCTCTGGGAGGTCTGTCCTACGGCAGACGAGCGCTAAAAGTTATCACCGCTTCGCGGCTATAACTTTCGAGAAGCGCTCTAAATGAAGGGTGTTTCTGTGAGGAATGAATTCGGCAGAGGCGGAAATTGGAGGTTCGTCTACAAGAAACTCGCATTCAATCAAGGGGATGTTATTGGTTCTTCGTTATCCGAGCTAAGTAGCCATACCGCCGACCAATGGGTTCAATCATGACCGAGAGCGTTCCATTATGGGCGCTTTCTAGCTTTTGAATGTGTTGCAATAGCGCTGGCTCGAATTTTACATGAAAGAGGGCGAGCCAGTATTGAAGGGCGGTTTGAAACCATTTTGGATACCCTCCTTGATCCCAAAAATCTACGATCCAAATCGTTCCATTCGGTTCAAGAAGTTCGATCGAGTGTGTAAGGGCACCAATAGAGTCGGGAATCATCGACAGAGAGTATGAAAACAATACCGCCGAAAACCGTTCTTCACTGAAAAGCTGCTGGGGCGAAAACGATTCTGCGTAGCCGAACTGAAAACTGATTTTGCTAGATTTCGGAGCCTTTGAAATTGCATGCTTCAGCATCTCTTTAGAGGCATCTAACCCGTAAAGCGCACACGAACTCAGCTTTCTCTCTATTAGAAAAAGATTACGTCCCGTCCCGCATCCAATCTCCAAAACATTTTTCGGATGAGTCTGAACCAATCTGTTGATTACGGTATCTCGACCGAAAAGGTAGTACTTACGTGTTACGTCGTAAATATGACGCTGGAAGGAGTAGATACTATCAAGCAATTGCCCGTGTTGATCATGGCCGTGCTGATCCAATGGAACCTCACGCTCTTCAATTTCTGCGCCCAAAAACCTCCCCCTCTTCGAAATGTGTTCTAGGAGTTCAGTTCGTAGATATGGAATCCACCATAGACGGCCGAACGATCTCGCTCATAGAGCTCTTTCGATAAGTCGCCATGATAGGTAAAGCGCTGCATGAGTTCCGCCGGAAGCATTCGTTCAATCGGGGATTCTTTTCCAGCGGTTCTGAAAATGATTCTCGAATTCGGTTCACCAGCACGCGCAACTGCTTGCCATTGATCAGTTATCTGCTGTTGATTCATCCAATCTTGGGAGTCAAGGAAGATAAAGCAGTTCAGCGACCCTGGGGCTGAATTGGAGATAAACTCTGTGGTTGTTGTGATCTGTGTTTCGATTCGATCTACTCTTCCCTTCACTGCCTCATAATTTTTCTCTTGTAGGTAAGGCGGAAGCGCTGATTGATTGTCGACATCGTACTTGCGGGCAAAGGCTTGCCAAGCAAAGTAGTTTTCGTTGATTGGGAAATTACACGCGAGTCGACGTACTCTATTTCTGTAAAGTTCAACTATGCTCTCTTCGTCTTGCAAGAGGGCTTCAAACTGTTGAGGTGGAATACCAAGGCTGTACAGCATAACCGGGAGTTTCCCGAATGAACGAACGATCCAGTGGTCAAAAGTCGGAGCGAGATGTTTTTCAAAGAGCTCCCGCTGTTCCTCAAGATTCTTCGCTTTGAGGATCTGGGTCGTGTCACATTTCGCGGCTTTGCAAATGACGTGCAAGAAGCGGATGAAATACCCGGACCGCGAATAGTTATAGAGGTTTCTTGAGAAATAATGGATTCGCTTCGGAGTAACCGGACGTAACGCGGATACCTTCTCCCAATACTTTTGCTCGTCTTCGGTTAGGTGCGGTTTTATGTATCTGGTATAGAGCTCAATATTCTCCTTCCCGCGAGCAGCGCCAAAAAACTGAAGTAGGGATTCATAGTTCGGCAGATGCTTGACCGCAGCAATCCGTAGCCGGGCCAAATTCATATGATTCGGGTTTAAATCTACAGCATTAATTTTCTGTGGATCATTCACGAGATAGTTGAGGAGGTTGCAACCACCGGAACTAATAGTGAGAATCTTTGACTTCGGTCCCATCTGAAGCGCCTCGGCGTCGACGATTGGATCTTCCCAGATCTGGTTGTAGACCATGCCGTCAAACCAGACGCGGAAGATTTTCTCTAATATGCCGCGCTTGTTACTTAATCCGTTCTGCTGGACGGCTCCCTTAAGGATTTTTTTTGCTTCAACCCGCTGCTGTCGCGCCTCTGCTGTTTGCATTCTCAATGGTCTCCAGTTGGCAATTGGTTTGTGGAATCCCGGACTAATGGGAATTTCGCCGAACGGGCACTATAGCGTAGTGCGACGAGCAAAAGAAATCTCCCCTCGTAATTTACTGAAATTATGATAGTTTTCTAATTTGGG
>JAGRAT010000077.1 GCA_020434495.1 Bdellovibrionales bacterium
CGAGTTTTCCCTTTGAAGTAACAGGTGTCTCAGCAGCGTTAAAAACCGTACCCGAGGCAAAGGCAGGGGAAACAATCGAAATAGAGTGGGAGGGCCCAGATAATCAGGGAGACATGATCACTATCGTTCCCGAAACAGAACGAGAGGGGAAATATGGTGCATATAAATACACGAAGAACAAAATGGGACCGCGGAAACTCCCCGTGGTAGAACTCAATGCTCCTGACGAACCAGGCACGTACGAAGTGCGTTATGTTACTGGGAAAGATCGCTTCACTCTTGCGGCTGTAAAACTTCAGGTGGGTCAAACAAATGCCTCGGTGAAAGCTCCAGAAACAGTTGTTGAGGGATCAAAATTTGCCGTTGACTGGGAGGGTCCAGATAACCAAGGAGACATGATCACCATCGTTACGCCCCAAACCAAGGAGGGGACATACGGAGAGTATCAGTACACCAAGCAAAAAGCTGGACCAAGAAAACTCAATCAAGTTCAACTCACCGCTCCCGAAGAGCTTGGAACATATGAAGTGCGTTACGTTACAGGAGGAAAAAAGTTCACCCTTTCCTCGCAGACCATTCAAGTTGTAGCAGCAAGTGCGACAGTGGAAGGGCCTGAAGAAGCTGTTACTCGAGAGGTTTTTGACGTTACCTGGGAAGGGCCAGGAAATCAGGGCGATTACATCGCTATAGTAAAGCCAGACGCGGCTGAGGGTGAAGTAAAAGAGCGAGCCTATGTACACCGCGGAAAGGCACTCCGCTTAAAAGCTCCAGAAATGGAAGGCGCTTACGAACTCCAGTATATCACCGGCAAAATGGGTAAGGTTCTTGCGCAAACTTCGATACAAATCGTCCCCTCAAAGGTTCCAGGAGAGCTGAAAGTTGTCGCTGATGGTTCGAATGTCCTTAAAACCATTGGTGGGGACACAAATGTTTCCCTAATCCTCGACGCATCGGGAAGTATGCTAAAGAAGGAACAGGGAGAACGACGAATCGATGTGGCCAAGAAAGCTGTTACGAAACTCCTTAACGGTCCACTAGTTGATGGCACTCCATTCTCATTAAGAGTATTTGGACACAAGGAAGCAGACTCCTGCAGAACAGATTTGGAGATTCCACTTGGACCACTAAACCGTTCAAGCGCTGAGAAACTCGTAAGCAATCTGGAGGCAAAGAACTACGCTAAGACCCCGATTGCCAAGTCCCTTGAACTTATTCAAAAGGACTTCGAAGGCTCAGAGGGCAGACGCGTCATCATACTCTTAACCGATGGCGAAGAGACCTGCGGTGGAGATCCCGCTGAAGCAATTAAAGAACTGGCAAAGAGTGGATTTGAGACTCGAGTAAACATCATTGGCTTTGCCATTGATGAGCAGATGCTAAAGGACACCTTTCAAGAGTGGGCGCGACTTGGAAACGGAAAGTACTTTGATGCAGCAAATGCCCAAGAGCTTGAACGGAGCATCCTTGAAGCGGTAGAAGTTCCCTACGAAGTGCTTGATGACAAACAACAGCTTATTGCATCGGGAGTCGTAAATGGAGATCCGATTTCGGTTCTTCCGGGTAAGTACACCGTGAAAGTGCTTTCCTCTCCAGAGAAGTCCTTTGAAAATGTAAGAATCGAGCCAGAAATGACTGAGGAACTTCGGGTAGCTGGGTAGCCTTACAACTCTCTACAATCATTAGAGAACATTTCCTCAAGCTTTAAGGGATTCCTTCCGATTTCTCTTGTTGCATGAGTGAAAAATTTCGAGCCCTCGTCATTGAAAGTAATATCGATCGCCGCATGCGACTAAAGCAGGCGACCATGGCGGTACCACGCTTCGCGCCTATTACTCCGGTAAATACCATTGCAGAGGCCTCTTCACAGATTGAAAAGGGAGTGAGTCCTTTTAATATCATTTTCTTGTCGGATCGCCTCGACAAAGAGGAGATGGACCAGTTTATCGTGATGGCAAAAGAGAAGGAGTGCTCCCAAGATGCTGCATTCGTTCTAATTGTTCCCACTCAAGAAGATCTGTCTGTCATCATCGCCCGGCAAACGTTGGCTGGGGTAGACGGATTTCTCGCTGAACCGTATTCGGTGCAGTCTCTATCGGATATTGCCGATCTCGCAGCAAAGATTCGAGCTGAACGCTCTGAAGCAAGAAAGATTGCAGCGTTTCGTTTTCTCGTAAAGCAGGTAGTTGAACAGATGAATCTCATTGCGCAGCTACGCGCTTATCAACGGAACATCTTAAAGCCCATGAGAAAGCTAAAGGTGATGACTTCCGCTTTTGAAAATCTCGACAACCCGATGCGAGACCTTTACTATCGGCTCACTATTGAGGAGTTTGAAAATGCTCCACTCCCTGCTCCACTTCTAAGTGATGAGTACAAGGGAGCAAGCCAGCGAGTGCGAGTAAAGTTAGAAGAAAAAGTTCTCGCCAAGATAGAGCAAAGAGCCACGGCAGATTAATGACGACATTGTTGCGATGATAACAAACTTCAGGAACTCATCCAGATGAGATCGTTGCAACTCACCATTCTCGCTCTCATTGCCCACGGAGCTTTCATTAATTTGAGTAGCGCAGAAGTGAGTTCGGTATTTCGTTTTACCAGGAAGGACTCAGACTGCGTGCTCCTCTATCGAGAGGCGCCGGTAAGACGTTTTGATTGCTCTTCAAACGAAGAACCAGCTCTCAAGGGATATTTCAACGGCAAACATGGAGAAGCGACCTCCGTACTTATCGTGCAAGAGCAACCATTGGGGAACGCATGCAATGGCGGGCCAATTCACCTCATACCAGAAATTGAGAACAAGAGAATTGGAGCTCCAAAATCAATAGACTTCTGTGGCGGCCAAGATCCGATATTTGCCCAGGCAAAAGAGGGTTTAGTGATTCTCATTCCCGGAGGGCCCCCAAATAGAGGAGAAGGGACCATCCCTTCCGAAGTCTGGCTCTATGACGGTGTTGAACTCGTACAGTATAAATAGTCGATTCTCGTTATCGAGGCGTCTTTATAACCGGGAGGCCGTTCAGAAGTTCCCATCAGCACGACCAACAGCAATTTGCAAGATCAAGCTGAGAAAGAATGAGATTGTCACCGTCGTCCCAGTGAAACCGGCGCACGATGGTGACAAGAAAACAGAGCATCATGCAGTTTTGACAAAAAGGGTGAGAGAGCATTCCGGCTATCGACAAACGAAGGAGAGTCTCTGACCTCCCCTTGAAGATCAGCTCTGAATAATCATCATAACACACTGTCATTACAAACATTTTTAAGCTCTCGTCTGCACTTTCATGAAGAGCAATATTCACTTTAGCCGCAACCTCTAATGGTCGACCATGTTCTTAGGGGAAACCCATAAAATTACCGGGAGGTATTGAAAGTGAATACAATCAAATTCGTCCTTATACTTACCGTCTTTTCCCTCTCTCAAACTGTAGCTGCCCTTGCCTGTGATTGTGTGCAAAGTGCTCCTTCTGCCAGTTGTCCAAACGGATACACCTGGGCATTGCAATCTAGCACTTGTGCGTGGAAATGCGACTACTCTGGATGTAAAGGGGATTCGCGCTGGAAGTGTACTAACGCCAATGGCGATACTTCAGGTAGTCAGGTTTCCGGTGGTTGCCTAGTTCGTCAATGTAAAACAGGAGCTCTGTCACATGACTGCTCAGATATGACAATGGGCGATTTCGAAGACGATTATTCCAAAACCGATTCACCAAACAGCGGACGAGAAACCTTCTAGCTAAAATAGGAAGTGGCTAAACAGTTCTTGGATCCTCCCTCAAAGAATCTTATGACCCACCAGAAGGTGCATGGTAGTTTGGAAAGTAGAATTCCTTATCTTCCAAAACGCCTTCGCTAGAATAGACTTCTAAGATTCGGCCTTGGCCATACTCCCTGGAGAGGATCGGATCATTTCGTTCATGAGTCCAGCAGTAGCTCACGATTCGATCATCTACTTCAATGTGGGTAATTTCTCCTATTCGCATCCAGACTGGCAACACCTGTCCATACCACTCTGGAGCCGAAACAGTTATGAATTGCTCCGGGATGTCGATTCGTCGAAGGACAAATCGATGAGGTCCGCTCGAAAGGACCTCTGCAACTGCATTCTCAGCGCGATAGGTTATGCAGCTTTCTATAGTCTCAGATACGCTCGACGGAGATTGGGGTGCCCCCCTATCAAAGGCAATCTGCTGAATCGCGATCTTCGATTCCAACGGCAACGCATTCATCCAGTCAACGAGCACCGGAGGACAACTCAACGATTCACACTGAGGACTTCGTTCGACAAAACCTTTCATGAACATTACTTGGGGAGTCGCAATAGTGGAAATGTTGTAATTCGTAACAAGACGTTCGCCATTGAGCCAAACATTCAATGTTTGCTGATCCACTTCAACATGCATGGTGTTCTGTAAAGCACCAAATGGTGTTCCTAGCGCTGTGACGGCTCTGCTGCTAAACATCGCAGTTCCGTTGCTTCCTTCATAAACAGTGACTCGATACTGGTATGTTCCCCTTGTTCCAACGGGCTCTTGCAAAACTCTGACACTGAGTGTGCCAGCAACCGGACCACTGAACGGATCTACACCAAGAATCATTCCAGTGCTAACAAGGCTAGAGGGGAATTCGTAAAACTTCATGGAAAACGCCCCCCTACCTCCATCTATGGAAAAGAAGGAAGAAAGAGTTCGCGAACCATCTACAACCGCAAATGAATTCGTGGCTGAGGTAGGATCTGGAATGAGTATCGGCTCTTCGGGAAATGGGGAGTTCCAAAATGCAACCTCTGGATAATTCCACAACTTTGCTGGACTGTTCGAGTTATTGAAGGTTGAAAGCCCCTTCGTACCAACCTTTCCCTGTGCCACTTGCCATTCTGACGCGAGAGACTCATTTTCAAGGCGATTTCTGTACTCAACAGCGGCTTGAGAAGACGGGACACTTCCTCCAACATAATCATAGGTTATGAGATAGCAATCCTGACTAAAATTACTCGAGGGACAATTCGAACTTGGTCCAACGTACTTCCGTTCAAATTGCAGTGTTGGACTAATGGATATATGGGGTGCAAACTCCGCTCGCCCCGTCGTGCTGTTGAACTGAAGATGCTCAAGAGGAGCGTTGTTTACCCTATCGGTATAATGCCACGCATAGTTTTGAGGGGCATCACAGGTAAACATCGTGCAATATCCAACCCAAGCAGAATCGACCAACATCTCATGCTGCCAATCCAGCCAATTACTTGGCCATCCGAACCCGATTCCGTTCTCAAGTCCGTTATCCCGAAAGAACAGATGAACGAACTCCGACCCGCCAAGACACTGATTCGTGGTTCCATATCCCCCTTGATATGGCCCAAGCGCGGCAGTGCCTGCACTGATAATTTTTTGAGCTCGTTGCGGACTTGATTCGATGTACCGCTGAAGGATCTTAATTGGGCTATTCACCACAATAAACGGCCTCTTACCTGTAGCGAGAGCCGTATCGAAAAACCAATCGAGACCCTCAAATGCGCTCAGAATCTCACTTTTGGAAGTAGATGTTGGCCTTGAAGTTTCAAACTTCCTTGGGTACTCCATTCGCCAATCATTGTTGGAGCAGGTATCGACCGCAGGAGGAGCAACTGCAATTCGAGTTCCCGGTCTCCTACTATTCTCAAGAGCATTCAGCGCGGACGAAACCGCATATCCAGTTCGCCCGTTATAGGTGGGATCATGAACAATAACAACGAGATCTACATGGGTATTCTTTAGTAGCTCAGATGCGGCACCAGCCCCGTCATAATCTCCAACAAAGTCATCGAAATAGGCAATCATCCACTGCCGCTCTACGGCGTTCGCAGGCGCTCCAATAATCGAGAAGAAGAGGATTGCTACTAAAAGACAGCGAACAAAACCGTACAACCACATGACATTATCCCCACCAAGAGACCTTTCATTCTGAAGGGTTAAGATCTCCGGCGGAAAATTTGCAATATTTA
This sequence comes from Bdellovibrionales bacterium, assembly GCA_020434495.1. Taxonomy (GTDB): domain Bacteria; phylum Bdellovibrionota_C; class UBA2361; order UBA2361; family RFPC01; genus RFPC01. Next base: position 5,978 of record JAGRAT010000077.1, read on the forward strand.
GGCCATTCTCGGTCCATTAAAGCGTTCCGAGTCGTTACCCAGGCGAAATAAGAGATTCTGCTACCCCTTTCGCCAACTCCTAGCCTCCCGAAGGCAGCCTGTAAGAATGCAGTACATTAAGCAGTAATAAGAGTCTTGAAGAGACCTAATCACTAGCTTCCCTACGATTATCTTAGAGCTTCAAGGGATGATAATCTTTCGGCTAGGTGGTGTAATTATGGTTGGTCAATAGTGCATAGCAATAACACATCATCAAGCCCAATAAGAGCAGCCCTACCAATTCCTCCGCCAGACTCGATCGGTTCACTATCGTATGACAAGCATTCTGAATCTGAACTTCAGGCGGCTCGATTCCTATCAGAACTTCCTGCTATCCGAATCTGGATTCCTGACACTCTCCGGTATGGTCTTCAAGCAAATTCTAGCCATCTCGTGGCTCGAATTCGCGATATGGGATACGAGCGCCCAATTGAAGTTGTTTATGGTCAGAGAAAAGAAGGACAGCTTCCACGAATAGATCTCTTCTTCGATGAATTCGATCCGCACGGAAAAGAGGATCAGTATGATTCAGAAGGAAATTTGCGATTTATTTCTCGTTCTGCATTTAGAGAGCGCGCATTGAAGGGCGAGATGCCAATGGTACCGCTCGCCCTCTCAGGAGGAGTCGATGCACCGTTACCGCCAACACTGCTGAAAGCAGAGTCTATCGCGTGGTTTAATACAGCTCATTGGCACTTTCCTAGCGGGATGCAATTTCGAGGTTCATCGCGGGTAGTACCTCTTGAATCTATTCAAGGAGCAAGTATTCGGTCACCGATTCCTGATCCAGATGATAGCCAAGAGTTTATCAGAGAGACTTTTCAAAAATTCCCTCATCTTGCACAGAAACGTGAAGCGGTTCTTGCTGTCGATGCAGCACGACTAAAAACCCAAATTCTTCCCGTCTATGGGATGGAGATCGGAAGAAACGAATCCATGCGATATCTGATTGCAGGTCTTGAACTCGCTCGTCGTGGAGGACCGATCATCCTGCCTGTCTTCGAGCACTTTCCTCTTGCCTCTATCGAGAAAGTCATTGAGCAGGTGAAGACGGATGGGGTATTTAAAGGCCCAATTCGTTCTCTTTCGTTTGCAGACCAAGATATCGCGGAGAAAGTGGATTCCTTTCCTCCAGATGGCATAACGATAGTCTCTCTTGATCGCTGCCCTGCACCCGTCTTTGAATTCTTTTTGTCTCAGGCAGATTTACCACCAACGCTATACGGAGTAAGCACCTCAAAAATTATGCATCAACTTGGAAAACCCTACCTTCCGACAACAAGGGAGATGCCAACGACTCTCACCAAAATGGGTTTCTCAGATCATCCAGGATTTAAGAAGTTAACGACGGCAATGATTGCCCTTGATAGAAGAAGATCAAACTCGCTACGGGTTGAACCACTAAAGCTCCACCGGGCTCGAGCCATACAGGAGTATATCGTCGAAGCCCTGGATCCGAATTCGGAAGTGACCAATCTCTTCAATCAGATAAAAGATCACGTTTGCTCTCCCGAGAACGAGCTCGTCACGCAAGGTTTGCTTGCGGTAAAAAAAGAAATTGCTCTCTCCGCATAGCTCAGCGAAATACCAGTACCGATCAACGAGACTTTGTATTAATCATTGAAGTTTAAGTGATGCTTTTTAGGACATAGCTCGCCATCGATTTACAGATGCATTCATAGCCCTGCTCATTGTCGGGGAAAATTTGCAGTTCTCTTTGAATGCTGGGGATGGCTTCTTCATTCCTTCCCAGCGCACAGAGTGCTAATCCCTGCGCATAGTACAAGTCTCGTACAGGTACCGGGTGTACTTGCGCTTCTGCGAGAAGATTCAACGCTTCTTGATATTGCTGTTGAGCAAGAAGATGAAGTGCCTTATCGANAAGTATGCAAGCGCTATTATCTACTCGTTCCACCCTACATTCCGAGTTCGTTTTGTAAAGTGTGTTCTATGACTTCTAGAGGAGCAAGTACGTTTCCGCCAAATTGATATTCTTCAAATTGCGCGACTTCTGCGGCGAAAGAGTAATAGCGATGTTTTAAGAGGCGAATTGGGCCTATGAAACAGTAATTAATATAACGAGGGGACATGAACTCCATGATGAGGGATCGTTCCTTGCAAAACAATGCGTGCGCAAATCCTGCACCATGAGGGCCAATAAGTGCCTCCGATTGAATAGTCAATGTGAGCTGATCTCGCAGGCTCATTTCTTCGAGGTGTACTTTCTGAAACGCATAGGAAGATAACAGTGCTTCGAACTCGGATTCATTCACGATCTTTCGCCAACAAGAGTTGTATCCGTGAGAGCCATTTCGAGAGATATAAAGGCGGTTTCTACTTGATGATGCAGAAATCGGCCCACAAACCTTTTTCCGCAAGGTGCTGTACACATCACTTAAACTCGAGAAATGTTCTCTCGAGCATTTCTCGAAGCAATAGAACTTTTCTACGCAGACCCAAGGACTGTCGATATCAACTATTCGTTCTAATGGAATGCCTAAATACGATAGTGATTCATGAATGTATTGAGCAGCCTGATAGGGAAGGAGATACTTTCCTTTGAATCCAGTTTCCTCAGCGAGAAGGATTTGCGGTAGCATTTCAAGAATCCAATGGTAGAAGGCGCCAGCCCATTCGCCTCGAAGAGACATCCACTCGCCAGTGAGTTCACATGTAGAGGAAGCGATCTCTTGAATGTCCTCCTCTGCTTTCGTTCCGGGTTGTTGTATCGCTAATGCCTTATAGGTTCGTGCATCGTATAGGCCTCCTTTTGATGCAATCAGCACTGGGGATTTGGAAGCGAAGAGCTCCTTAAAGCCAACGGCAGGAATGAGAAGTGCGGACTCGTTACCAGAATCTTTTGGCTGTGTATCGCTTATACGATGTGTAACTTCGCTTAAGAGCCGAAGCGCTTCTTCATTGTTCGGCTCTATCTTGAGGAACGATCGGAGATATTCCTCCGCTCTTTGAAATTGATTCGTATGAAAACAGGAAACTCCACAAAGAAGAGCCAATTGAGGTGCAGGAGTGTTGGTACGAAGAACTTGTTCGAAGTGTGGTAAAGCCTGATCGTATCGTTTGAGTTCAAAGCACTCGAGACCGAGCCTGATGGCTTCTAGCGTTTCCTGATCCATTGCTGCTCACATTCAGAGGTGTTTACGCTAGCAATTCATTTTTCCCTAGCGTAACCCCCTGAAGTTATAGATGAGCGCTTTCTCAAGAAGGATGCGTGGGAGATGCCGGGATGCCATTTGCCCGAAATCTCCCCTTCCCATCCCTTAAAATTTCATCAGATCTATTCTACTTTCCAGATGTTAACCGATTAACAACATCTCCGATGATGGAGTTGTGGGTAGATCCTTCTACCTCTATATGCTCCGCGCCTTCAGGACCTGGCTCTTGACTCGCCTCACTCCACCAACCATCAGCAGGGTGTGTATACTGAGTTACTGACAAGTTCGTGGCAGGAAAATCGTGGGAACCGAGGGCCAAATTCCGCTTGAATTCGCAGATATCATAGAGCCATCCTTCACCAAGAAGCGACGTGAAGCATCTTCCACACACCATTACCGATTTCAACCAAAAGGGAACACCTCCAGTTGGGGCACCGGCTGTATTCACATCGATATTTACCCCGTAGTCCTCCGCCAACTGTTCAATACGATCAAGTGATGCAAGTACAGCAATTCCGCCCTGGCTATGGCCGACAATAGTCACATCGCCAGTTCCTCCGTTTGCGATATCGTTCTCTATTGCGTCAGCTACAGCCTCTTCTACATCATCTTTGACATCTTCCGTAGAACCAGTGCTGTCATAGTCTGCAACTGAGGCGTTGTATCCGCGCTCGTTTGCTTCAGCCGCAGCTTCATTTGAATGGGTATTTGTATTGTACGTCGATTCATTGCACTCCCTATCGGAACTATGTGGATTATCCCCAGTTCCAGGAAAGATGAGGATGCACTGAGCATTCGCAATACTTGAAAATGTAGCAAAAACTAAAAGGAGAAATAGGCTCTGAACCCGACAGATCTGCATGCGACAACTCCAAAAAACAGACAAAAACCACTATCTGAGGCTGTTATTGGCTCACCTGCCACAGTTGTAGCATAAAACTTTTATAGCACTAGAAGGGTTGCGGAGAGCTAACCACCTGCCAATGCTCCCTAAAAAGAAATGACTCTCGAATGGGGCACTGGCGAGGAAGAAAAGCGTAATGCGGCTACGTCAATAAGCAGCCGCCGTAGGGATGCTATGCAGCATCAAAGCGATCAAGGTTCATGACCTTAACCCAGGCATCAACAAAGTCTTGGACGAATTTGTCATTTGCATCATCGGCCGCGTAAACTTCTGCCACAGCTCTGAGCTCCGAGTTCGACCCAAAGATAAGATCCACAGGGGTCGCGGTCCATTTTTCTTCACCAGTCTTACGATCCGTCCCCTGATATATCCCTTCAGCGCCACTGGACTTCGACCATTTGGTAGACATATCCAGTAAGTTCACAAAGAAGTCGTTGGTGAGAGTTCCAGCACGATCAGTTAATACTCCGTGAACACTTCCACCAGAATTCGCACTGAGAGCTCGCAGACCTCCTACCAATACTGTCATCTCAGGAACTGAGAGTGTTAAGAGGTTCGCCTTATCAACGAGCATCTCTGCCGGAGAATGCTCATTGCCATCGGCAAAGTAGTTTCGAAAACCATCTGCCGCCGGTTCAAGGACAGCAAACGAATTCACATCTGTCTGCTCCTGCGAAGCATCTGTGCGACCAGGTCGAAATGGAACTATCACCTCATGACCTCCATCTTTGGCAGCCTGCTCAATCGCAGCAGCACCTCCCAACACAATAAGATCGGCAAGTGAGACCTTTTTGTTGGTCCAAGTACTATCATTAAAGTCCTTCTGGATCTCTGTAAGCTTTGCAATAACTCGATTGAGCTCATCCGTATCATTCACCGCCCAATGAAGTTGTGGTTCAAGCCGAACCCGAGCACCATTTGCTCCGCCCCTCATATCGGTACCCCGAAAGGAGGATGCTGATGCCCAAGCTGTTCGAACGAGCTCCGGAACACTTAAGCCAGAGTCAAGAATCCTCGATTTCAACTTCTCGACATCTCGAGAGTTGATGAGTCGATGATCAACTGCTGGCACCGGATCTTGCCAAATGAGATCCTCCCCTGGCACCTCAGTTCCGAGATAACGGGCTTTCGGGCCCATATCTCGGTGAGTCAATTTGTACCAAGCCTTTGAAAACGCTTTCTGAAACTCCTTCGGATTTTCCTGAAAACGCTTAGCAATCTTCTGATAACTCGGATCAAATTTTAATGAGAGATCCGTCGTGAACATAATTGGAGCATGTCGTTTTGAAGGATCATGCGCGTCTGGAACGATATTGTTCGCTGCTCCACCTTTTGGTACCCACTGAGTAGCGCCAGCCGGACTCTTTGTTTTTACCCACTCGAAATTGAACAAATTATCGAGGTACTGAGTAGTCCATGCCGTTGGATTAGCAGACCATGCGCCCTCTAAACCACTCGTGGTAGAATCCTCAGCATTTCCTTTGCCACACTTGTTCATCCAACCGAGACCTTGCTCTTCAATACCAGCAGCCGCTGGTTCCGGACCGACACACTTATCTGGTCTCTTCGCACCGTGAGCCTTGCCAAAAGTATGTCCGCCGGCAATTAAGGCAACAGTTTCCTCGTCGTTCATCGCCATACGACCGAATGTTTCACGAATATCCTTGGCGGCTGCTAGTGGATCCGGGTTGCCATTTGGTCCCTCAGGATTCACATAGATCAAGCCCATCTGAACGGCGGCTAAAGGGTTTTCCAACTTTCTGCCCTTTTTGTATCGCTTGTCAGCTAGCCACTTCATCTCAGGGCCCCAGTAAACAGTATCAGCTTCCCAATCATCCTCTCGTCCCCCGGCAAAACCGTAGGTCTCAAATCCCATGGACTCCAGCGCAACATTTCCTGTTAGCACCATAAGATCTGCCCAAGAGAGGCTTCGCCCATATTTCTTCTTTATCGGCCAGAGAAGTCGGCGCGCCTTATCGAGATTCGCGTTATCTGGCCAACTATTAAGGGGCTCAAACCGCTGTTG
>JAGRAT010000078.1 GCA_020434495.1 Bdellovibrionales bacterium
AGTCCTTGGGTCAGTTCCAAACTACAATGAAGATCGTCCCAATCTTGATCGTTATGAAGATGCTGTTGACCGAGGGAGACAGCAGCGGGGTGAACGAGAGTTCTATGATACGCCGTTTCCTACTGAACAAAGGGAAAGAGCACGCACTCGAACTGCTTCCCCTCAGACGGGAAACTGTCGTGCACGTTGTGAGCAGACCGCTAATGCCGCGGTCGCACAACAAAGAGAGGCTCTGAAAGGTGGAGGTGGGTATAATTCTCAAGTAGAGGCGCAGCTTTCTCAAAGCAAGAAGCAGGTTTTGGATACCTGTATGAGTACATGCTCTGGGAACGTGACCGGAGTAGATCGTTCTTGTTTGGAACGATGTCAGGGCGCAACTAGCCAAGATGAATTGCTCTCATGTCAACGAAGGTGCTACTCCAAGTAGGCCTTGGGGATCAGGAAGTTAGGAAGCACGACAGCATCAATTAACGGTGAACTTCCCCTTATCTCGGCAATTTGACAGGAAGTTTTCTCAAACCTTAATAGTTACAGCCCTCTTTCTTACGGAATGGAGTAAAGATTACAGGACCCATATCACCGACTCGTTCTTCAAAGCTCTCTATTTGCTGTTCCGTTCGTGGGCGTGTAGAGATGTTCGCATTTATCCACTCAACTCGAGTGTTGGTGCTTCCTCCGTAAGGTCCGCAGTTAGGGACATTTCGAAAAGTGCCTGGATAAAACTCTAAGCACGGATTAATCCACGGAATGGCGGTTCCTTTATCAGGATACACTGGAGCTGCAAATCCACCACTCTTGCCTCCAACCGAATAACAAGTAGGCCGCACTTTCTTACCTGGCTTCACATTAAAGAGAATTGCTGCTCCAAACATATAGTAAGTAGAACCGAAATCGGGGTGAGAGAACGAGAACTCAATAAACTGAAGCGAACCATTGTTGAGATTTAGCAGATTCTCTAACTCGTTTTCTTCGCAATCTATTATCAACTGGACTATAGCTTCTAAGTTTCGAATTTCTTTTGCTACTTGTCTTATGGTTTTGCCAAGTGCGTTCTCAGCTTTGAACTGCCCACCCTTAAATGGCTTTCCAAATGCAGCCTGATAGTTCTGTTTAAATTTCTTGAGATAGTTCTTATCGCTCTCTCGCTTCTTGAGTTTTTGTAAGCTTTGCTTTCGCTTTGTAAGATTCTTTATCTTTGCGTCATAGTCGGCAAGAAGCGCATCAGGATTTACCCCGGCAACCACGCCATTTATGGAGTCATATCTCACTACTTGAGCATCTTGGTTAGGTAGATCGGAGCAATAGACAAGCGCTTCGGTATCTATGGGGATATAGGTCTGCGCCTGACTAATACGTGTTGAGAGAACAACAGCTAGGATTGCAATTAGGGCGAGAACAGCCCTGCCGGGTATAACACTATTCATTGATGAACGGCTCCATTTGTTAATTTCGCGTAACTAAGAGGTTTTGCAGATTAAGGATACAGAACTCTCCTCCTTTCTCAAATAATTTCAAAATAAGTTCTAAAATCAGTACTTGGTAACTTTTAACCGCTTCACTTGACCGCGGTACAACAGCTGAGAACCCCATGTTTCGCGCCAATCTGTGAAATAACGCCACTTTGAGCCCTCCCTTGTCCACTTTCCAATACTCGAATAGGCTTCACCACGAAGAAGTTCTGCCTGTTCCAAAAGCAGTGTGTTCTTGTCTACAACATATAATAGAGAGGCTTTATGCATAGTTACCTCACAAACATTCTTGTTGGATGCGCGCTCGTCATTCCATCCGCTGCCGTTGCTGATTTTAAACTTCCGGCTCCTAGTCCTCAGAGTACGGTAAGCCAGCAAATTGGTGTAACCGATGTGTCCGTGTCTTACAGCTCCCCTGGTGTAAAGGAGAGAACTGTTTTTGGAGAGCTCGTTCCTTATGGTGAGGTCTGGAGAACAGGGGCGAATTCCTGCACAACATTTAAGACCGAGGACGAAGTTACGGTCGGTGGTAAGAACCTTCCAGCTGGTGAGTACTGCTTGTTCACTATCCCAAACAAAGATTCATGGACGGTAATTTTTAACAAAGATAAACGACAATTCGCTGCGATTGATTATGACAAAACCAAAGACGTGCTTCGTGTCTCTGCCTCTCCGGAAAAGACCGACTTTCGTGAGCGAATGACTTTCCTCTTTGAAAACGTTACGGATTCTCAAGCAGATCTCGTCCTTGAATGGGAAAAAACTTTAGTTCGATTGCCGATTCAGACAGATACGAAAAAACTTGCGATGCAGAAGATTCGATCCCTGAATTCTGACTCATATTGGGACTACCTTTCAGCTGCACGTCACTTAAAAGATAAAGAAAAAGATCTGAACCTCGCTCTGCAAATGATCGACAAGTCGATCGCCAAGGAGAAAACGTGGTTCAATACTTATGTAAAGGGGGACATCTTGGCTGCTAAAGGAGACTTTGCGAAGGCAACTCAGTACGCTAACGAGGCGATGAAGCTAAAGGATGAGTCTCCGCTTTACACTTTCTTCGGACCACGAATTGAGAAGGATTCAAAGGAATGGAGCAGTAAAGTAAACGGGTAATTCCTAGTCGCTTCGTGAATGAAGCCGATGCAGAGAGCGCAAAGGGAGTATCTCTCTTTGCGCTCTTTTCGTTTGGTTGTGAACTCTTATTGCTCGCTAAATCGTTTCCACGAAGCAACGTCTGCCTCGTTCGAGAATCAGAGCTGCAGCAATTGTAAGAACGCAGCCAATCACATTGAACCAAAGGAATCCTATGTCGCTAAGCCAATACAGGGAGATTACCGCAGTCTCTCCAATAAGCGCACCATAAAACACACTGTCTCCTGAAACGCGAAGAATTGAAGATTTCTTCTGGCCGAATGCCACGAGAAAGATTCCGAGAATGGTGCCGTAAAAAAGAGAACCAACGATATTTACCGCTTGAATGAGGTTTTCAAAAAGAGGCGCTATCGTAGCGAAAAGCATGGCGAGAATTCCCCACATAAGGGTGGAAACCCTCGACATAAGTAAGAGTTCTTGCGCGCTCGCGTTGGGTCGCAAGCTCCTCCGATATACATCTACCATCCATGTCGAAGAAAGAGCGTTCAGTTCACTAGAAGTAGATGACATGGCGGCACTCAAGATGGCAGCAAACAGCAGCCCTATTACTCCCATCGGTAGTGCATTTAGTATAAATACCACTACTACATGATCAGAATCTTTCTTCTCAAAACTCGGTATCTCCTCTGACAGTCGTGAAACGAGATCCGTCTTTACCTGTTGAAACTCCTGATGAGCCCGATAAAAATCCTGTTTTCTCAATGTGTAGTTCTCAGGATCTTCTTGACGATTGGTCGCAAGAAATTTGTTTGCAGCCTCCTTTCTCTTCTCAAAACTCTCCTGGTGCCGGAGCTGTAGCTCGCCAACTGCACTTTGCAATTCTTTACTCTGTACCTTCTCGAGTTCAGCTTCGTTGAAAAAGAGAGGAGGAAGAGCAAAAAGATAAAAGGTAAAAATGAGAACACCCAAAAGGAGAATGAGAAACTGCATCGGCACTTTTACAATAGCGTTACAGAGCAGTCCTACTTGGCTTGTAAACGTTGATTTCGAAGTGAGATAGCGACCTACCTGAGATTGGTCAGTTCCGAAATAAGATAGGGCTAGAAAAAATCCACCGGTGATTCCCGACCAGAAGGTATACCGTGTGTTCGTATCGAAAGAGAAATCCACGAGATCCATTTTGCCCACTGCCCCGGAAAGGGTAAGTGCTTCCGTAAAACCAATGCCATCGGGAAGCTGCAAAAGCAGTAGGATAAAAGTTAATGCAAGGCTCGTGAAGATAACCCCCATCTGGAGAAATTGCGTGTAGTTGACGGCATGCGCACCTCCAGCGACGGTATAGAGCGTAACAGCAATTCCAATTCCCACATTCAAAGTGTTTACGTCGACATGTAAGAGCGAGGAGAGGATGATGGCCGGCGCGTAAATGGTGAGTCCAGCAGCAAGCCCACGTTGAATGAGAAAGAGAAAGGCTGCAAGCTGTCTTGTCTTCTGGTCGAAGCAGCTCTCTAAGTATTCATAAGCCGTAAGGACTTTCAGCTGTTGATATCGCGGAATCATGAAAAGGCAGATAACAACAATGGCAAGGGGCAGCCCAAAGTAGAATTGGATGAACCCCATACCATTTTCATACGCCTGTCCCGGCGTAGAAAGGAACGTTATTGCGCTAGCCTGCGTAAGAATGACCGAGATACCAATGCCGTACCACGGGGTCCTGCCACTGGTAATGAGGTACTCCTCCATTGTTGGTTTCTTTCTCGTTTTCCATGCTCCAAAGATCACTATGAACCCAAGAGAAAAAAGGAGTATGAACCAATCAATAGAGCTCATTGGAAGATGCTCTCGATAACGAGAAATAAGAGAATCTCTCCAATGAGTGCGAGGATTGAAATCCCGTACAAGAGGCGCAAAAGTTTTGTTTGTTTTGCGTTGCTCAACTATTACTCCTTTTTCGGAAGGGTCAGGAGATTAAAGAGCAACCGATAGGCGCCTGGAACTCCCTCTGGTAATTGTCGAAAAAATGAGAGTCCGGTATAAACAAATCGACCTTCCCCAAGTTGGGTTACGAGAAGGGAGCCGTTTAGTGACTCCTCCCCGCTATCGTTCATAGCAAGTACTCGATCATACCGTTCGTCCGCATCTCCGACGAAGTAAAGTCCTCTCTCTTGAACCCAACCTGAAAAATCGTTCTCCGTTATTTTGTGAGGGAAATTTAAGACGGCGTGTTCTTTTTGAAGAAATGATACTGCGCTTTTTTCATCGGTGACTCTTCCCCGGTCTATCGAAAGCGGGTATGGCCAAATATCCACCTCTAGGGGGCTAAAGGTACTGTGGGTATTATACTGAACGACAAGAACACCCCCTTGTCGCACATACTCGAGGAGATTGTTCTTGTAAGTTCCAAGCCATGGGTTAGTGTTCAGTGCGCGAATGCCGAAAAGTATACTTGCAAATTGGCTCAAGTCCTCTTTCAGTCGGTCTTCCGTAATCTCAGTTATGTTCATTCCGAGTTCTGAAAGAATTTTTGGTGTTTCTTCTCCTGCTCCAGGAACAAATCCAATCTGAGAAGCAGGAACGTTTAGCGGTACAAGGAGTAGCTTTGCTTGAAGCGGCGCGACCATTGTAAGGCCCGGAATATGGGGATAGTTCACTACGGCAATGCTTTGGAGTGGGTCGGATGAACCGTATGTAAAGGAGAGAGAACCGCTTTCAGATTTAAGCGAAGTAGGCGTCGCAGTAAGTTGGAAAAATTGCTTCCCGCCTATTTCGTTTAAGGAGAAGAATATCTGATTGGGTTCGACGCGCCATCCTTTCGGAGCCGCCACATGAACGGTGCCTGATATCTTTTGTGTCTGAGCGGTAAGTTCTAGTGTCACGGTTTTTGATCCTGTGCCAGAAAAGATCAAGAGATCGGAAGAAAGACTGCCAGCTATTTTCGGAACGACCGCTGCTTCGGTTGCGACTTCGCCTCGCACTCGGTCCGTGGTATATGAGGTAAGGGGGAGACGAAGTGGCAAGATCTCGTTGTGAACTTCGAGCGTGACAACAGCATGAATGGGAGCTTCAGCTTTTGGCTGAATAACATTTTTGATCTTATCGAAACCATAAAAGTCTCCAACCGATTCTTTAAGAAGCCACGGAGCGTTTGAATTTGAGAGTGAACGAGGAGTCTGAAGGGAGAATGTCGTTTCATTTACAACATTTTCGAGCATCATATGCTCATTAAACTTCACCGTCGTTGGCAACTCTGGTCGGAAGGTCACGGAATGGATTCTAACCGGTACCGGACTTCGTTGGATGAGCTCAAGCTTGGCGTTAAACGACTCTCCTCTCTGTAACAGGGGGGAGTCTGTGGAGAATCTTCCAGTTAATCCAAGTGCGTTCTCTAATAGTCGATTAACGAGTTCGATTTTACTTTCTTTCCAGGAAGAGCTTTCTAACTTTCGCAAAGAGGCTTTTAGCTTGGCGAGATGAGGAACAATCTTCCAAGGAGCTTCAGGAGCGAACTCCCTGTTGATGGTTCTGATATCGTTTTCGATTTCAATGGTCCGTTCTAGCCTTTTCCATGATGTATCTATTCCCTCCATAAGGTCGTTTGAGTTGTTCGATCCCTTGAGCAGAACGAATCGTTCTGTCAGTGAGCCTCGCTCTGGAGCGCTTCCGAAACCCTGGCTTTTATGCATTGTTCTCGCTTCTGCTGCGATTTCTCCATAGGACCGTCCGAGGATCGAATCATATTTCCCGACATCAATTGAAATTGACTGCTTGAGTAAGTCTTCTGATGGTTCGGTCCAGTGGGGTAGGTTGAGGAAAAGGCGTGCAGGTTGCCAAGGGAGCCCTAGGCCAGGAGAGAAGTTTGCATCTCCAGCTTTCTCGAACGCTTCCCCTGCGAGTAGTGCTGAAGCGGTATGGTGGCCGTGGCCAGGTCCCTCTGTTGGAAAACGAGTAATGAGAATATCTGGCTGATAATCTCGAATGATGCGAACTACATCTTGAAGAAGAGTCTCTCTCTCCCAGTGCTCAAATGTTTCTTCCGGAGTTTTTGAGAAACCAAAGTCGATCGCTCGAGTGAAGAACTGCTTAGCGCCGTCGATGTGTCTCGCAGCGAGTAGCTCCTGGCTACGAATAACCCCAAGGGGGGCTCCACGTTCTTTTCCGATAAGATTTTGACCACCGCTTCCTCTCGTAAGTGAGAGATAGGCTACGTCATAAAGCCTGCCGCGGCTCAGGTACGTGATTACCCTGGTATTCTCATCGTCAGGGTGTGCCCCGATGTAAAGGACACGACCAAGAACTGAGAGTTTTTGCATGTCTTTGAGAATGCTACTGGTAGATGCGTCTCCGAAAGAGAGCGAAGGAAAACAAATTGCAACGAGGAACAAGAACAATAATCTGGAATAGGTCAGCATTGGGGATCTCATGGAACTTTTATGATGAAGGGAACTATACTTGATCGCTTTTGAGGGAAGGGAAAGCCGAGCTCAATATAGGAGACTGCCGGGCGATCGCTTACTTTTTTTCTATCAGCTCCTCTGCAAGAGCTAAGAGGTGCCGTGGTGGTTTTTGTTGTTGAAGTTTTGCGGTGGAGAAAATGCCTTCTAATAGAACGAAAAGTTGAAAGGCTATCTCTTTATAGTTTTTCTGACCGGCTTGTTTCGTGAGATCTTCTAATAGAGAGAGTTCCCACCGTTTAAAGTCAGAGCATGCGTTTTCTATATCTTTGTTTTTCTCATGGTATTCGGCCATCACATTGATAGCCATACAACCGTTAAAGGATGCATTTTCAAAATTTGAAAGTGCCATCTCAAAAATGCCAAGAATTTTCTCTTTGCCAGAGAGCGCTGTGTTGAGTACCTTCCCCCAGGTCTCTTCAACGAGGTGGTGGTACTGTTTTACCACCTCAACAATCAGGTGCTCCTTTGTCGGGAAGTACTTGTAGAGAGTTCGTTTTGAGATTCCGGATTCCGCCATAAGACGATCGACCCCAGTAGCAAACACCCCGTGCTGACTGAAGAGCCGGATGGCAGTGGCTACTATCTCATCTTTTTTATTCGTCATTTCAATAGGATACGTCGCAAATCGAAAAAAGTAAACAGATTTGTGTATCTGTTGTTGACGTGGTGAACAGATCTGTTTACTCTAGGGGCATGAAGTAGACAGATCGGTTTACTTCTTTGTGACTACAACCTCAATATTGAAGGAATTGAAATGCAAAGAATATCCCCACAAAACAACCCTCAAGGAAAAGCGGCTGAACTTCTGAATAATGTCAAACGATCACTCGGATCAACGCCGAATATGTTTACAACAATGGCGAACTCTCCTGCCCTCTTAGAGGGTTATCTGGGGTTAAATAGTTCACTCGCTGGCGGAGCATTGCCTACCAAAGTTCGCGAACAGATTGCGCTAACCGTTGCTGGTGCAAACGGATGTGACTACTGTGCTTCAGCCCATACTTTTCTTGGGGAAAAGGCTGGTGTCAACGAAACGGATGCGAATCTGAAAGGAAGATCGAACGACGTGAAAACCCAAGCTGCGCTTAACTTTGCGAAATCTCTGGTAGAGCAGAGGGGCAGGGTTGCAGACTCGGACCTTCAAGCGACTCGAGACGCGGGATACTCCGATGAAGAGATTCTCGAAATTATCGGAGCAGTCGCTCTGAACACTCTAACGAACTACTTCAATGAAGCCGTCAAAACAGAGATCGACTTCCCCAAAATTTGCGCACAAGGTTGTCGTCTTGCTGCGTAGTGAACAGGAATACAGGGCTATTGGGAGAGAAACGGACCCTGACTTCGTCTCTCAGAAAGCTCTGTATTCTCCTCTTCCACTTCTTAGAATATCAGCATATTCAGTGATTTTTCCTAGATGGTGCTCTTATCGTCAATTGGGTAAGCCTTGTCCCCGGACCCTACTGAGGGAAGAGGAGGGGGCCGCACCGTGCCCAATGATAAAATCGTAGGGTCGCTTGGTGGCTCTCATTGACTAAGACCGGCTTTCAGCGAAGTATAATTTATACTTTTTAGGAAGTGTTCAATGTTGACCCCTGAATCTCGTGGCGAGGGCCGCCAGCTCCCCAACCGTTTATCCAACAGTTCTGTGCTAGAGCGCGTTGTTGATCTCGAATCGGCAAGTTTGCCAACGCTCTTAGAGGCTGGACTTGATGAGAGAATGAGGCCTGTCTCTAAACGGGAGCTCGGAATGCATCCGTCTCAATTAGCAGCAATCTTGAGTGGACCCTCGGGTCGCCCAATCGTTCTTTACGAGAAGATAGTGAATCAAGAGATTCGACAGATTGTGTTGCTCGGGGAGCAGCATTGCGGAAATTCTAAAGAGCAATATCAGAGATCACTTAACATCATTAAGCAGTTTGATAACATCCACGTTGAAGGACTTTCTCCTGGCTCATTTCTCTCAGCGCTGGGTAGTCTGGTATTGTACCAAATACGCTCAACAGTGGATTTCCTGACAAATCGAAAAGGTTCACCAGTAGTATTCGCGCTTAACCGCTTTCGCGGGGATTCTGAGAAACGAATTTTACCTATAGAAAATACTCGAGAACTCAATCCGGTGGAGCAGGCTGCTCGCGAGTGGGTCTTCCAGCCACCTGCGTACTTCCTTATCGGGATGGCTACACCAGGTCTCTTCTTTGACTTTAGCTTAAGTGGAACTTTAGGAGCGGCGGTAACATGTGGTGTCGCTGCCTTCTGCGTCGCTTCGATACTGATATCTCGGCGAGTTTCAAAGCTGATCGCCCTAGGAGATATGGAAACCAGGCAATATGTAAAAGCTGGAATAGAATGTCTTTGCTACTGGCGTGATAAACATTTTGCCAAACAACTTGATAGATCAGCTCGGGAAAGTAGTTTAGCTGATAGCCCACAACTATTTATTGTCGGGATGGCGCATGAGCCTGGTGTGACGAAAAATCTGGAAGACCTCGGTTGGACAGTTTCACTTCGAAGGACTCCTCCGTAAGCAAAATCGCAGCCTCTGACCCTTTTATAAGAATATCGAAGTGGGAAAAGCTGCTTGCGGCTGTCTACGTTTTAAGTAAGAGGGAGTTTCAAAACTATAAGGTGACCGTCCCCCTTATTTTACTAAGGTTACAACTTGAAGCTTTCTGGAAATTTGGCCAAATCCCTCTAGAACTGTTTGCAAATGCTTCGTGGGCCTCTGAAAAGTTGATTGATGATTAATTGCCGAAAGCATCGGGACCGCCAGTATGTCCAATATGACTGCGTGATCCGTCTGGGTTAAGCAAGTTGGGATCACCAGCATTCGTAATAGGAGTTTTCTTTTTAAATTGACCGCGTGTGACTCGCCTAAAGCGAGGGTTTCGATCGATGTTATTCGAAACTATTTCACTACCAATTTCTCGTTCTGCGGCCGTCATCCGCTTAAAATTTCCTGCATCTCCGTGCAAAATGGCGCCAAGGATGTTTCGAGAGAAAAGATTGTACTGCATGACTGTCTCTCCTACATCGTTGAAGTCGCAAATTCCTCGTCCGCGTCGGAATCCTGATTCGGTACCGTTATCAAAAATGATGTTGTTTGTTATTACCGCTGCAGAGCCGCCAGAGACATGAATGCCGTTACTGTCTGCTCGAACGATGGTGTTGTTGACGATGGTTGGAGTTCCTCCAACTATCTGAATCGCATGTGGATCATCTCCTCCGGGCGCGCGAGTGCTTCGGAAAATAAAGTTGTTCGCAATGTACGGAGCGCTTGTGGCACCTTCACCATAGATGGCACTTCCTGAGTCTCGAGCCTGATTTCGAATAATGAAGTTTCTGAGAATTCTTGGACTTGAGTTCGATATGAAAATCGCGCCACCTTCGTCTGCTAGCCCGCCCGTAATGCGAACGGAATCTAAAATGGAATCGGCTCCCTCACCGTTTTGAAATGTGACCACGGACCCAGTGCCATCACCACGAATGATAGTTCGTCTTCCTTCTCCTCGAACGGTAATGGCCTTCCCCAAAAAATCGATATTTCCAGAATAGGTTCCTACCTGGAGAACCAGAACGTCGCCACTAGAAGCTAATTCTATCGCGGACTGAAGTGATTCGCCTGGTACGACTGCTCTCTCTTCAGCGAAGAGGGCTGTGCTCGGAGCAAGAGTAAGAATAGAAAACAAAGCGTAAACGAAAGTAACAGCTCGATGATTCATTGATCTCGGTACCTTAAAAAGCAATTGGCTACCATTCACAAAGTTTGTGAAGCTCATTTTCAGTCGGTTAAAACTTGTGGCTGTTACAGCTTTCAGCGATTGATTTCAGAGGGAAATTGAATCTGTAGAGAAATTGGGGAGTTCGGAGTGGGAATTCTCCGCTTTCGCGGTCGGAAATGGTGATCCTCTTCGGATAATTGAGGGTAGCCCTCTGAAGATCTGGATTACGCCACTTTGTTATTAAATGTCGATTGAACCATTGACTTATCCTGGTCAAGTAGCTCATATAGTCACATTCTTTTATGTATATCTTTTTAGTTAGGCATATCAAGCATGCAGACGTATAACTGGTTTAAATTATTCATAATTTCTATTTTCGTAACTTGTTTTTGTGCCTCGGCGAGCCTTGTGGCGGCAGATGAAGACCTGAAGAGTGAAATAGCGGAGCTAAAGCGTCGCCTCCTTGAACTCGAGGATCGTCAGAATTCCGAAGCAGAGAAAAGCAACGCGATAGCTGCCGAAGTTGAGAAAAACCGGATTAGCTCTCTGATCCCTGAAAAGGCAGCGCTGAAAAGCGAGTTTGGTCTTGGCCCAGCTGCCTCTAGTGTATACCGGGTTAAGCAAGGCCTTTCGATTGGTGGTTATGGAGAAGGGTCTTACACAAATTTTCTTGGTTCCGATCGGCGAGATCAAACTGATCTTCAACGTCTCATAACTTACGTTGGTTATAAGTTCAGTGACTCAATTCTTTTTAACTCGGAAATAGAGTTCGAGCATGGAACCACTGACGGAATCGGTGGAGAAGACGGAGATAGTGCTGGAGAAGTTTCAGTAGAGTTTGCCTATCTCGACTTTCTTCTTTCAGACGAAGCTAATGCTCGAGTAGGAAACGTGCTTATCCCGTTAGGGTTTGTAAACGAGATTCATGAGCCTCCATACTTTCACGGTGTTCAACGACCGTTTTTAGAACGGACTATAATCCCAAGTACTTTCAGAGAAAATGGAGTTGGACTTTTCGGTAAGCTTGGTTCGGAAGTTGAATACCGAACCTATTTTGTGAACGGTTTACGCGCTAGCAGATTCGAAGATTCTGGAATTCGTGAAGGTCGTCAAAGTGGTAACCGAGCACTTTTTGAGGATTTCGCCTGGACTGGTCGTGTTGATTACACACCAGAGGAGATCTCGGGCCTAACTTTGGGTGGTGCGACATTCCTTGGAAA
>JAGRAT010000079.1 GCA_020434495.1 Bdellovibrionales bacterium
TCCTGTTCGGAGGATCCGGGCTCTATTTCAATTCGTTCGATCTGTTTTGTTCCGGGTTTGTGAGACCAACTTTGGTCACCATCTTTTCTCATGAAGTGATAGTCGAACCACGGCTCTCCTAATTCGTAACGTATACCGGTAAAAACTGCGATTATGTGGTGTTCGGAGGGATTGAGTTGATCGGACGTAAGTGGGAGCAGGCCGTCCTGTTCTACGAGTGATTTTACGTAGGGGACATCTCCTATGGTTGGGGTCGCTATCCAAGCAGCTGAGAGCCTAAGCGATTTCATCCCCTTGAAGTTTTGGAGCGAGCTTCAGTTCCAAGCCAAGCGCTGTAACAACAGCTGAAATACTTGAAAAGGTAGGATTGCCTTCCTCAGAGAGCATATTATAAAGAGCTTTCCGAGAAAGTTCTGTCTCTTCTGCTAATTTCGTCATGCCACCCTGGGCTTTTGCGACATGCCGCAAGGCAACGAGAAATACCTCTGGTCCATCTTCCAGAGCGGCTTGGAGATACTCAACCGCTTCGTTTGGGTCAGCCATCACCTCGGTTATATAATCATTCCAATCAACGCTTCGTTTCATTTTCTCTCTCCTTATAATCTTTCCAAAATTCCTTGGCTAAGCGGATATCGGAATCTTGTGATTTCTTGTCGCCTCCTACCAGTAAGACTACGATGGCGACCCCGTCTCTCCCAAAGTAAACCCGATATCCCGGTCCATACGGTACTCGTAGCTCAGAAACGCCTTCCCCTACGGACTTCGAGTCGCCAAAATTTCCAAGTTCCATTCTTGCGATTCGAGTTCGTATGATCTGTTTTCCTTTCATATCGCGAAGCTTATCTAGCCAATTTATGAACGGAATCTTTCCATCTCGGGTAGAGTAAACCTGTACTTTATTCGGAGTCGTTCTCATCAACCCAAGTGTGTATTATAGTACACATTGTAACAACTGGCTATTTGCCGAGAAGAGTCATTCTGAGCCCCTCCACCGGGCACTCTCAATAGTGTGCGGTATTATGCAATGGTCCAGAAAAGCTGCCACGGAGCAGAGGAGCGGAGACCAGAGGAGCGGAGCGGGCACCGGAGCAGCGGCACCAGAGCAGGGCAGATAAAAATTCAAAAGCAATTCTTTAGCATCCCCAGCTGAGGTTTCCAACTCTCATGTCTCTTGTTGCTAGAACTCCAGGCTGAGGGAGTTCGTAAAAGCCAATGAAGTAGTGTTCATCTTTTGTTTGAGAGTAAACCGCTGAAAGTTGCTCCTGTTCGGAGGATCCGGGCTCTATTTCAATTCGTTCGATCTGTTTTGTTCCGGGTTTGTGAGACCAACTTTGGTCGCAATCTTTTCTCATGAAGTGATAGTCGAACCACGGCTCTCCGAATTCGTAACGTATACCGGTAAAAACTGCGATTATGTGGTGTTCGGAGGGATTGAGTTGATCGGACGTAAGTGGGAACAGGCCGTCCTGTTCTAAGAGTGACCTCACGTAGGGGATATCTCTCAAGGTGTGGGTAGCAATCCAAGCGGGAACCTTTTCCCGTAGCCCTCCTAGCTGCCCCATGCCTACTAGGGGGTTATCGAGGGCGTAGGCGTAGCAATTTGTCTTTTCAAGTAGTCGATTTGAGTTCCACAACTCAGGCTCGAAGGTCATTCCTATACTTGGGGTTACTGGTATCGGGGCTCCAAAGTGTCTAGCGATTTCTGGGTCAACGAGCATATCTATTCCTCCTCCCTGGGTAGTTGGTGGATGTATACGAGGGAGATATAGGTATACTTGATATTACATTATGTCAAATTATTAACATTTAGTAATATGATTAGATGAGAATTGCCCATCCTTAAGCAAGATAAGCTGAGTGATTACAGTATTATGCAGTAATCGAGAAAAGCTGCCACGCACCAGAGGAAGGGGCACGCACCAGAGGAGGGGGGCACCAGAGGAGGGGGGAGGCACTAAGGAGTAGATAGCCATCCTGAGCGATTCCAAAGTTCCAGTGCCCCCATCATGGTGGAGCAGCCCAGATTGCTTTGGTTCCAGTATCCTAGGGCGATCATCGATTCGGTTGTCATGGCTTGCCCTTCTTCTAAAAAAGCACGCTCACGATCTAGTCCTTGCACATAGACCTTGCAAAGCGCAAGGTGAATGCCAGGGGGGATCGCAACTAAGGCGGCAAGACAAACAATTGATACTAAAGAGATTAATATCCCATTATCAACTAGAGTTGCACCTAACTCACTATTTTTACTTCGCTTCTTGTACATCCATCCCTCCCGTGAGCTTTTGGGACAGCATAGGAGTCGGGCATCTGTGAGTTATCCATAACGATCTGGAGCAGTTTATTCGCAAATTAGAGAACTTCCCTTATGAAAAATTCATAACGAGTTTTTACAGGGAGCGAGAAGTCGCGCTAGGAAATTTTTTTAGATGGCCCAATCTGCTATATTCCCTCCACTTTGGGGAATATGGCCCTGGCTAAGGAAGGTAGGTATGTTGAAACAGTTTATTTCGATCCTTTTGCTTGCAGCTAATTTTTGCCTTGCAACCACAACTGTAGCGCAAGTTCCACCGGGGCTCCCTAGCAATGCCTATTACGGAAACGCTACTCTTACTGGCGTGTATGTGAATGGGAATAGTCTTTATCTCGGAAATTATGGTGCACGAGCTGCGCAGGTGACCTCTACAGCGGGGTTTGTCATTTACAAACATGTTACAGTAACAGAGGTCTCTGAGCTGGCGGCGGTTACCGTAGCGGGGTTGAGCACGCTAACAAGTATGTCTAGTGCGGGATTTACTGTAACTGTGGATCCAGCTGATGCAGCAGTCGCGGCCTCGAACCTCTTCTCCGGACAAATTGCCACAGAAGCTTTTTCTGTCAGTCAGACCCAGAATTTAGGGCCTATTGCGATTGGAAACCCGGTCAATGTTCACGATATACTGCTTAGTCCTGCTGATGGTGAGGGACCAATATTACAGCCCGGGGACTACTACGTGTCCGTTTTCGCCACGAGCGGAGGAGGTGGGGGGTTTGCGATTGCAGAGTTGCAGCCATCGACAGCTTCCTCGGATAGGTATTCAAGTTCAATTGTCGGCCCCTGCCAAGTGCCAGCACAACCAAACTGTGTCCAAGACTTACAAGGACAATCAGTTTTCCCAATCAACACCTCCCTCACCCTCCAAACCGGAGACATGGCCTACGACGTTTGGTTTATTCCAGTTGAGGATGAGTCGGCTATCACCTGCAGTCCTGCAAACAATGATCGCTTAGCGCTTCGGCCTTACGGCATACGTCCAAATAAGACCTTTGTTGCTCCGTTTGATTTCTACGAGATTCAGGAGAAAGAGGTTGTTCGTTGTCACTGTAACGGAAGTTGCGGGTTTACCAATGTTCCAAACACAGCGATTCCAAATGACCCTGCTGGGCAGACCCAGTGGACGATCTACAACCGAAATAACGGATGTAGCGTTCTCGGAGGTGGTTGGTCGGTTCCTTACACCAACCCAGTGCCGCTCTGTGGCTACTTAAATCTGTCTTCAACATCAGTCACCTATAACTTGGGTAATGTACCGTTTATGAATGCGGAGAGTTGTAACTTCCTAATAGACATTAATACTTGGTCTAACGGGGCGTTCTTCTCGGCAAGTTTTGCGGTAACGCCAAGCTGTTAGTAAGAGTGAGCTTGCAAGGAAAGCGAGTAGTTAAAAGGAATTGACGTATGAAATCAGTAAAGAATTACCTTGTCAGTGGATTAGCGGTATGCGCCCTCTTCCTCGTTGCCACTCAAGCAGCCTCTGCTCAAACCTGTGATACGACTACGGTTGGAAACTTTCGGTACCTTCCGGTAGCTGATAGACCCTACACGGGATTTGCTTTTCCGTTAGATTACATCGAGGTGCAGATTGAGTCCGAAGAGCAGTGCCAGTGTAATGGGAGTTGCTCTTGGACTGCGACAGGGAACACCCGTCATGAGATCTATGACCGTACCTCTTGCACATTGCTCGGTACCGGGCCAGTGAACGTCGTACCGTCAACTAACGGGTTCTGCCCGATATTTGGAATGCGGGGTTCGGCGCGAGAGCTCCTCCTTGGCGCCACTCCAATTTTTGAACAGGAAAACTGCTCTCTACTTGTGACATTTTTTAGGTTCGCAAATGGAGGTGGGTTTCTTGGAGATACCTATCCTATAACACCACGTTGTTAACTTTGTGGTGTTAAGCCCGAGTTGTTAAGCGGGCGGATAGGTGTGTGTGTGGCTGTGGGGCTATGCTGATAGAACGGCGCTAGGTCGTTTTGTTAAAGGGGGAGGAGTTCATGCACAAGGTAATCACTTACGCTACCGGTGTACCGTTTCGAGTCATTTTTTCTACATTTTCTACAACGTTCTTCGCTGTTTTTCTGTCCCTCGTTAGCTCTTCTCCTGCGTTGGCGCAGAGCTGTAACCCAGCAACTGTTAATCAGACCTATTTTTACCGCGCCAAGGTACGCCCTTTCACCGTACTGGAAGCTCCGTTTGATAACTACGAGATTCATGAGGAAGAAGAGGGGGTCTGTACCTGTCCCGCACAAGGTTGCCGTTGGGTTGCGAGCGGAAATGCGCGCTACAAGATCTTTGACCGTAGCAATAATTGCAGTGTCGTTGCACAAGGGGCGCGAGTGCCGAGCACAACAACTGCTCCACCGTACTGTAAAGTGTCAGTCGGGATGCCTTCAGTGGTTTATGATTTCATGGCAGGAACTTTCCCGTGGATTACTAGCCACCAGTGTGGAAAGTTTGCACCGTTCAATTTGCTGACCTGGGCCAACGGTGGTCCGCTGATATCTGGTGCGTTTCCGGTGACGCCGCGTTGTTAGTGATGTGGTGTTAACTGACAGAGTCGTCCTTAGTCTAGAGCGTGCTCTGCGTTAAAGTAATCAATTCGTCCCATCGAATAGTTCATAACACGCTCTAGGAGTGCTCCCTTAGCCAAGCACTTCATCGAGGTCTATATCTTCCGGGAAGTCGTTTCGTATCTCTTCAGGGAGATCGTCCAGAGTGGCGACTGCAGTTTCGTTTTCTTCCTCTCTGGTCTGTAGTTCGTCCGTCGGTTCGTACCCTTCGGGGTAGAGTTCTGGAGTGAGCTGTGGCGAGAGGTGTTTCTTCCCTTTTTCAACAAAGAGCTCTTCCACAGGGACGTTTTTATAGGTGTTATAAAATTCGATGAGCCGTTTCATCTCGGAAGCGAAGGGGTAGAATTCCCCACGGTGAAGCATATCAGGAGCTTCCCCGGTTTCCTTAAGCGCCTTCACCCAAACCTGTAACAATCGAGCGCCGTAAACATCGTCATTGTCTTTTACCGCATCAAGGGACTCGGCAGGGAGCCCTAGCATAAATGGGTCGTGATAGTGTCTGCCAAGTCCGATGTACTGAGCGAGCAACACGGCTATCTGTAAACAGTTACACTTCCAAATCTCTTGTTCACGCGCGATGTCGAAAGGGATCTGCTGAGAGCGAACATGTACCCGGTACCCTTTAAAGCCTTTCCGGTCGACTCCGAGCAGGAGGCACTGCGCAAGTTGAGGCATCGCTCCGAGGAGAAGGCCATCCGCGAATCCAATCCGCTCAATTGCTCTTCCTACTGCGGCGTTCAGTAGCCAATCCATGTACACATTCTTAACAAAAGTTTGGAATGATTCTTTCTCGCATCCCTTCTTCATTCGACGGTAGAGATACATGACGGAGAGAATCGCGATGAACTCATCTGGCTTAAAGAGCTGAGCGAGCTTTCTTGGGGTATCGTACTTCTGTCCCTGCAATCGATCGGGAAAGAACATCTTCGCTGTATAGTAGAGAACGGCTTTGAATTCTTCGCTTCGGAGAAGTGGAAGTAAGCAGCTTCTTGCTCTGAAGGAGAGTTCGTTTCCGTTTTCCTCCCTGTCGACTCTTAGGAAGTGAATGGTCGCACGGATGAAGCGCGGAGGATTTCCGATAAGCGCAGCGTATTGGCGAGCGGCTTTCCACCGTTCAACTTCGTCGCTTGTTTCCTCTCCCGAAGTAATGTTCTTCATCCCCTTCTAGTTCTCAAAACGTCTTAGACGTGAGTCTTTGCAGACTCTAGAGGTTGCTGTCGGGGGGAAAGTCGTTAGACCTCCAGATCCATTAAGGGTTTTCCCCAATCAGCGGTTCCCGGACAAAATCGTTTGTCCACTAGACTCTACTCAGTGAATTTCGGCATTTTTACTAGAGAGCTTAACCTCTGATAGGGGCGAAATTTCTCCGCTAGGAAAACTTCCTAGTAGCAAGTGCTAGAAAGTCATGAGAGGATGTCCCACATGGCTGCAGTCCCAGATTTTGAGTCCTTTCAGTCACTTGCCGAAGCGTTCTATTCTCTTGCGCGTAAAGAGCCGGACCTCGTGGTTTATCGTCAGGCCCTATACGACCCAAACACCGATGAAAATGGAAGCCCTCGTCAACGACTTCAACGCACCTTTAGCGAGGTGGAAACCCGCGTAACAAAGATAGCGCACTATCTGAAGTCCATCGGAGTGACTAAGGGGAGTAAGGTGGCAATAGTCTCCTCGTCACGTCCGGAGTGGATGGAGTGTGATCTCGCAGCGCACACACTTGGAGCGGTAGTGGTCTCTATCTACCAATCAGTCCCAGCCGATGATGTTGGTTATATCCTTTTTGATTCGGATGCCCATGTCGTCTTCGCAGAGAATCAGGAGCAGGTTGATAAGCTCAACTCACTCCTTTCTGGGACAATTGACATCCCAGCTACTGAAGATAGAGACGCAACTACTGCTCAAGTAGGATTGAAGAAGATAATCGCTTTTGAGCAGGTGTCGGATCATCCGCTCGTTGCTCAGCTTAGTGGGATTCTCGCTGGGCCAAAACCAGATCACTTAGACGCCTATAAGACTTTGAACCGGGAGGACTTAGCAGCTCTCGTGTATACCTCAGGTACCACTGGTCCACCGAA
Organism: Bdellovibrionales bacterium; assembly: GCA_020434495.1. Classification (GTDB taxonomy): domain Bacteria; phylum Bdellovibrionota_C; class UBA2361; order UBA2361; family RFPC01; genus RFPC01. The sequence goes on from JAGRAT010000079.1 coordinate 6,960, forward strand.
AGGGGTGATGCAGACCCAGGGTAATCACCTTGCGAATGTACGGCAGGCTTACGAGTGTCGGCTTGTTACTACTGAATCAACATTGATGGTGTTTCTCCCGCTAGCACATGCTTTTGCAAAGTTGATGGGGTACCTCGGGTTTATTGCTCCTGCGGAGTTGGAGTTTCCTGCCATCAAGGATACGAAAACTTCAAAAATGGAGCCCGATTCTGTTACTCGCGATATCAGAGAGTTTGGAGCCGAGATCGTTCCAGTTGTTCCCCGTCTTCTTGAAAAGATGGAAGCAGGGGTAAAAGCGAAGGCAAATGCCGGCGGGCTTCGTGGAAAGTTGCTGACCTTGATGTTGGGTTCTGCGCGTGGGGTGTACGGGGGGAATCCTTCGCTAGGCCAGCGCATTGGTTATGCTTTAACAGGATTTCTGCGGAAGAAGGTAAAAGCACAACTTTTTGGAGAGGGATTTCGGTACGCTATCTCTGGTGGTGCCAAGCTTAACCCGGATGTTGGCCGGTTTTTTGATATGCTTGGAATCGAAATCCTTGAGGGATACGGGCTCACCGAAACTTGCGTTGCTACCAATGTAAATCGGTATGGGCAAAAGAAGATCGGATCTGTTGGGCCGGTCCTTGCTGACGATATTGAACTCCGCATTGGCGAAGATGGAGAGATCCTCTTTCGTGGGCCGAATATCACTAAGGGATACTACAACCGTGAAACAGCAACCCGGAACGCCTGGGATGCTGATGGGTGGTTTCATACTGGAGACCTTGGAGAGGTAGATGAAAATGGTTTCCTCTCTATCGTTGGCCGGAAGAAGGATATCCTTGTTACTTCGTACGGAAAGAATATTGCTCCAGAAGATATCGAGGCGCAGATGAAGAGCTCGCTGTATATTTCAGCAGTGCTCCTTATCGGGGATGGACGTCCGTTTATCTCGGCGTTGGTGAGTATTGATCTTCAAGCCGTGTCAGCATGGGCGAAGAAGCGTGGGATTTCCGATCTCGATAACAAGTCTCTAGCGAAGAACGAAGCGGTGCAGGACCTCATCTGGAAGGAGCTGGAACGGGCGAATAAAGAGTTTGCTGATTACGAACAGGCGAAGAAGTTTCGAATAGTTCCAGAAGATTTCACCGTTGAAAATGGAATGCTCACCCCGACATTTAAAGTGAAACGGCCAGTAGTGATGAAGCAGTACGCTGCATTGATTGAGGAAATTTACGCTGGAGCGTAATCGCGCCTCTTTTACCTTTCAAAGAAGAGATCGGGGCCGACAGTCGAGCGAATTTTACTCGGGTCTGAAAACTCACCGGTGTCAAAGACGATAGAGCGAGCTTCGCCCCGTGCTTCTTCAAGTGCTTTTTTCAGTTCGTCTGCTCTACCCTGAGATACGTACTCTGAAACAGAGTCGATTACTTTTTCGGTCTCTGCTTCAACGATATAGGTCCTGGCGGTACGCTTAATGAGTCCACCATCGAGCGGAAGAAAGCGGATAGTTTTTGCTGGACGTCTGGTAATAGCCGTGTCTTCCTTAAAGAGCTGCCGCCAGAGTCGAGAAAACTCGAGCCGGTCTGGATTGCCAACGGCAACTTGGGCGCGAACACCTTCTTCACGGGAAATCTGACGGATACATTGGCGAGTCACCGGGTCGCTACTATAGGCAACTATCTTGTCGTACTTTTCTGCAAGGTCGATGCGCTTTCCATCGGAATCAATAAAGTACCCTCGTGAGAAATCTCTGATAACGAGCCCCGAATACCACGGTGCGGGATTTGCACGAACGGCTTTGGCCTGTTCTTCTGTTAGCTTCTGTTCGCGAATGTATTGCTCGAGGGCATACTCCAAGCGGCCATTACGTGTGACATCACCGATGAAGTAGATATTCTTTCGCGGGATGTCAGCTCCCAGCGTATCGTTCACGGCATCAATGATTGCTTTATTCCCCCTGCGATTCGGCCTTGGGTCAAGGATGCCGAGAGTATCTCCCCTTTCCAGTGCGGCGTGAGCAAGGAGGAGCGCTGGATTAGCGCGACGGTAGTACTGCGCTAAGGACTTTTGCAAGTACTCTGCTGAATGTGGATGAGCAAGAGCACCGATGACTTCGGTGTTTCTCTCTGCCTGCGATGCGGTCCTCATCCGATGGTAGAGCTTTTGGAAATCTGCGGGCTCTCCGCCCGAGTCACTGTTCGTCATGGCGAGAGCGGTCATTCTTGCCTGATCGTCTGTTGGGACGGCATCCATTAGCCGCAGTACGAGCTGTTCGGAACGCTTTAGGGCGAGCTGCGGGGCACGGACAATGGAGCCATCTTTAGGCGCATTGTACACAACAGTTGGATGACCGTTCACCGCTAGCACCCGACCGTCATCCGGCAGGGTGTGTTCCATTACGGGCTTTTCGACACTACTCGTTATTCGCTTTTTCGAACGGCTAGAACGTTGGTGGAGCTGGAACCGCCCCGGTACGTGAGTTCTTAGGTGACCCGCGTATTTTCGTTCGAAGAACTCTGCTTTTTGTCGCGCGGCATCGGTTGGAGGGAGGTTTCCGACGATCAGCTCTTCAAAAGCAACTGCCCACTCTTCATCTGGGCCAAATTTCCCGCCGGAATGTTTCGGAAGAGCAGAGCGCGGATTGTAGGCCCAGAGGTCTTTATTCATTTCATCATAGAAAAGCATCGCCTCTTCGCCGCGAATGTTCACCAGGGCACCTTGTGAGAAATCTTCTCCCTTCATCCGAATAATCGGATCTTCTCCGCGAGGGTCTTTGATGAGCTTGTAGTCTTTGCGGGGGATGAGTCGCCAGTCACTAAGAGCGGCCCATTCATCAAAGGCGCTGGTAAGAGTTGCCATGTGCTCCATTGAACCTTTGGGGCGAATCTTGAAGCATCCATCACGTGGAGATTTTACTCGGCGGAAGGACTCAAAGTTTTGCATCCCGTGTCCGAACTCATGGGCGAAGGCTGCTTTAAAGAAGCGCGCGTTGTGGCCTTTCCGCTTGGCGACATCTTGGAAGCAGGAGATATCCGCCATGGAGATGATTCCTGGTTCTTCGTAAACTCCGGCTATCTCCATAGAGCCAGATTTCATTCCGCCAATTGTTCTGACACGGTAGATGGCGCTAATTGAAGAGTTTAGTGGGATAAACCACTTTCCGAATTTCTGGTCGATCGCTTCAAACACTTCTGTCATGGAACGGATTTCAGGAATCGACCAACCGGCTTTTACCCGCCCAGCTTTGTCCAGAGAGTCGAAAAGCATCACGCCATAGTCGAGCTCAAATTTTGCTTTTGCTGCTGAGAGATTGTAGAGAGCGCACCGTTCAGCCTTTGTACTACAGCGATCGAATTGTTTTCCGATTTCACGGAGTCGCCCCTTGATAACGGATTCGTAGTGGGTTGATGTCGCTGACTTTGCGTACGGTGAGGTCTGTACAATATCAAGGGCTTTTGCAAGTTGATCCTCGAGAACGGCATATCGTCCAAGTACGAGGTCTTGAGAAGCATTTGCAGATGTCCGTTCAGGAAAGCGAAGTCTTCGGAGTCTTGGTGTAAGGTAGACAACCGTTAGTGTGTGTTGAATCTCTGCATTGCGAAATCGAGTAAGACGACTTTCACCAACATGCTCAATCAACTTCTTTGCACTTTCTATGCTTCGGCTTGAGTTCAACATAAGTGCGACTAGAGTGCTCGTTACTCGTGGCTGAGTTCCAGAATCAAGGAGTCCCTGTAAGAGCTCTTTTTTTTCGGACAGGGTAGTGTGGCCCATGATATTGTGAGTGAACTTGGCGAATGTAATGAGGTCGTGCCGGTTGGTGAGGCTCTTAGTCATCTGATCGCGGATAAACCCTGTCCGCTTTTCAGATGGAATAAATCCTAGAACGTCGACGAGTTCGTCCGTTTGGAGCATCGGATCTTGAAACTGCTTTGGAACACCCTCGTCGCTTTTGGCGAGCTCTTGTAAGGCCTCTCGCATCCGAGATTCGGCAAGGGGATACCGTTTGATGCGAGGACGTCTTGTGAGGTGGGCAGCGGAGAGGTCGCCATCAGTATTTCCACGTTCAGGCATAGCACTGCCCTGAGAAGGTAACTCCCCCGGTGATTCCCGTACCGAATCAGTGAAGCTTGCCAACGTTTGTCCCCCCTCCCGTTGTGCCTATGATGTGATTAGGTGGCTTCTGCCCTATAAGCTCGAATTTACCACGGTATTTAGACTCAACTACAGGCGGATCGGAGTAATTTTTCTCTCCTGGTAGAGTAAGAGTTCTTCAAGTGGTCAGAGTCTGAAGGTGGTCAGATGGGCGAGATGAACGTGCTCATGTACCCTAAGCGCCTAAATATTAAAGGAAACTGCTCGCAATTCACCATTCCAGAGTTACAAAGTAGGCCCTTCTCCTGTAAGAATTCGGGGGCGGTCCGAGTAATGCCAAATTTGGCCACTACTTTTAATGCGTTTGGAGAACTCATATGTCTGTATCAACTGTAGCGCTTCTGTTGGTTGGAGGAGGGCTCTTACTTTATGGGGTTATCCTCTTTAACCGGTTTGTAAAGCTCAATGCTTTGGCTGATGAGGCGTGGAGCGGAATTGATGTGCAGTTGAAGCGTCGTCACGATCTCGTTCCGGCTCTTGTTGAGACGGTTAAGGGATATGCTAAGCATGAACAGGAGACCTTAGAAGAGGTGACATCCCTTCGAAACACCCTTCGAGATGAGAAGAACATCTTGCAACGAGAAGGCGGGGAAAAGACGCTTAGCAGAGATATCGGGAAGCTCTTCGCTTTAGCGGAAGCGTATCCAGACCTTAAGGCGGATCAGAACTTTCGAAAGCTCCAGAGTGATCTCACCAGTGTTGAAGATGATCTTCAATATGCCCGGCGGTACT